>JANPGT010000180.1:0-3323 GCA_031424135.1 Chitinophagaceae bacterium | reverse complement strand
CGCCTGTTTGATCGCTGCCAATTTCTCTTACTCGTTTGGGGTAATGACCTCTTATGCAGTTTGCTCAGACATTGGTCGCAACAATACCGGAACTGTTACCGGCGCCATGAATTTTTTTGGGCAGATGGGCGCATTTTTTTTGGCGCTGATGTTTGGCAAAATCGCAGACCTTACGCACAGCTTTAATTACCCGCTTTTTATTGTAGCATTTGTAACACTTACCGGATGTTTACTGTGGCTTGTTATTGATCCTGTAAAACAGTTGCGCCTGCCTGAAGAAGAAATAACACAGGGTGAAGATTCATAGATTTTATCTATAAGTACATAAGATATATAAATAGAGATTATCGCAAAGAACAGTATAAATTTGGCCTCTTAAAACAATATTAAAATTATAACAATGGAAAATGTAACCCCAACAGGCACAAAAGCCCTTAACGTAAACGATGAAGGCAGCAAGTGCCCGTTTTCTGGAGGAGTGCTAAAACAGACCGCAGGCAGTGGCACCAGGAATCGTGACTGGTGGCCCAATCAGTTAAAATTGAACATCCTTCGTCAATACTCGTCGCTGTCTAACCCGATGGGCGATACATTCAATTACGTTAAGGAATTCAATAGTCTTGATTTGGCTGCATTGAAAAAAGACATCTTCGATCTAATGACCACATCGCAGGATTGGTGGCCGGCGGACTATGGTCACTATGGCCCATTCTTTATCAGGATGGCCTGGCACAGCGCAGGCACTTACCGCATAGCCGACGGCCGTGGCGGTGGAGGGTTCGGTACACAACGTTTTGCACCACTTAATAGCTGGCCTGATAATGCCAACCTCGACAAAGCCCGTTTGTTACTTTGGCCGGTTAAAAAGAAATACGGTAAGAAAATTTCATGGGCTGATCTGATGATCCTTGCAGGTAACTGCGCCCTGGAATCAATGGGTTTCAAAACCTTTGGTTTTGGTGGTGGCCGTGCAGATGTTTGGGAGCCGGCAGAAGATGTGTATTGGGGTGCAGAAAAAGAATGGCTGGGTGGAGACAAACGTTATACCGGCGACCGTGAACTGGAGAATCCGCTGGCGGCTGTGCAGATGGGATTGATTTATGTAAACCCCGAAGGCCCTAACGGGAACCCTGATCCGCTGGCATCTGCCCGCGATATACGTGAGACTTTTGGCCGCATGGCAATGAACGACGAAGAAACCGTTGCACTGATTGCAGGCGGACATACATTCGGTAAAACACACGGTGCAGCAGACCCCGGTAAATATGTGAGCAAGGAACCCGCAGGGGCAGGCATTGAGGAGCAAAGCCTTGGCTGGAAAAATACTTTTGGAAAAGGGAATGCCGGAGATACTATTACCAGCGGACTGGAAGGCGCCTGGACCACTACCCCTACCAAATGGAGCAATAATTATTTCGAAAATCTTTTTGGCTTTGAGTGGGAACTGACCAAGAGCCCTGCTGGTGCACACCAGTGGAAGCCCAAGGATGGTGGAGGAGCAGGTACGGTACCAGATGCTCATGATCCATCAAAGCGTCATGCACCGTTTATGCTTACTACGGATATTGCATTAAGGGTTGATCCTGCATATGAGAAAATATCAAGACATTTCTTCGAAAATCCTGACCAGTTTGCCGATGCTTTTGCCAGGGCCTGGTTCAAGCTTACGCACCGCGATATGGGGCCACGTGCCCGTTACCATGGTCCGGAAGTACCAGCAGAGGAATTGATCTGGCAGGATCCTGTTCCAGCGCGTGAGTATGAGCTGGTAAACGAACAGGATATTGCTGCACTGAAAAGCAAGCTACTTGCTGCAGGTCTTACTGTATCGCAATTGGTTGCTACTGCATGGGCTTCCGCATCCACGTTCCGTGGCTCTGATAAGCGTGGTGGTGCCAATGGTGCCCGTATCCGTCTTGCCCCGCAGAAAGATTGGGAAGTAAATAATCCATCGCAGCTGGCGAATGTTTTAGCGGTGCTGGAAGGCATTCAAAAGGAATTCAACAGTGCCAATGGCGGTAAGCAGGTATCGCTGGCTGATCTTATTGTACTGGGCGGATCTGCTGCTATTGAGAAAGCGGCTACACTTGCTGGTTACGATGTGCATGTGCCATTTACCCCCGGCCGTACCGATGCCAGCCAGGAACAAACAGATATTGAATCTTTTGAAGTGCTGGAACCAGCGGCAGATGGATTCCGCAATTATTTTAAACCCAGGCATACAGCATCAGCAGAAGAATTGCTGCTGGATAAAGCACAGCTGTTAACTTTAACCGCACCTGAAATGACCGTGCTGGTAGGTGGTATGCGCGTGCTGGATACTAATTTTGATGGTGCTAAACACGGCGTATTCACTAAAAATCCCGGCACGCTTACCAATGATTTCTTTGTGAACCTGGTAGATTTCAGCATTAAATGGAATGCTACTTCTGATGCACAAAACTTCTTTGAAGCGCAGGATCGTAAAACAGGAGAGCCTAAATGGTCGGGTACCCGCGTGGACCTCATCTTCGGTTCTAACTCAGAGCTGCGGGCACTGGCCGAAGTATATGCCTGCGAAGATGGTAAAGAACAGTTTGTGCATGATTTTGTAGCTGCCTGGACCAAGGTAATGAACCTCGACAGGTTTGACCTGGCATAAATTAAATACTGACTTTTAATGATAAAGCCGACCTGTTTTGCAGGCCGGCTTTTTTTATCGCCGGCGGTTTCGGTTGACAAAACGGCGTTCGGAAAATCCTGCAATGGCCGTTTTCTGTTTCGGAACTGTTTTTACATTATGTAGTGCCTCAACATCTCATTGCAAAACTGAAAAAGCAATAGCGCATAGACCTTCTCGTGTTTGTTAACGCGCTTTTACATTGTGTAGTGCCTCAACATCTCACTGTAAAAGCGGAAAAACAATCGTGCATAGACCTTCTCCCGTTTGTTGAAGCCATTTTACATTGAGTACTGCGTCAACACCTTACTGCAGAAGCAGCTTAGCAATCGTACAATGACCAACATCCTACTTGCAAAGTGCCGGCACAGATTGTTGTGCGAACAATGTTTATTGCTAATGATATAGGCTTCAGTGAAAAGCGCCATTTTTTGAACAAAGCAGTAAAATGAAGCGTGATTACCCCTCCCAAAGGCCGGGTGGCAAACCTGCGTCGGAGTGGACCTGCCCAAATGACCGATCAGTACAGTATTAAGTTGCAGGAATTTCTATTATGAGGTTGTGGCTGTAGTAACAGCAGGTGACGAGTGTGGTCCCTATCGAAATGTTTTCGAACCGTTTTCTGGATGATTTGAAGCGGTTAGCAAATCTTACGGGGTAATAG
>JANPGT010000179.1:0-10786 GCA_031424135.1 Chitinophagaceae bacterium | reverse complement strand
TTCCAGGCGCAGCTGGATCTGAATAACCTGCTGCAGACAAAACAATCGCAGCAGCTGGTGATAGACCAGGCCAAAACAGGATTGCTTACACTGCTTACGCTGCGGCCAGACTCAGCCATTACTATCATCGATACCATTTTGGTAGACAAATCGCTGGCACTGGGTAATATACTGGAAAACCTGCCCGGCAACCCCGATATACAGGCAGCAGATGATCAGATACGTATCAATGCACTGATTGAAAGAGAAACTGCAGCGCAACGCTATCCAACCGTGCGTGCCACTACCGGTTATAACTACAGCCGCAACCAGGCGTCTGCAGGTCAGACCCTGTTAAACCAGAGCAATGGGCCTTTTGTGGGCGCCAATTTTATTATTCCCATTTATAACGGATCTATCTTTAAACGACAGCAGAAAGTGGCGGAGATTAATACCCGCAATGCAGGTTTGCAAAAAAACATATTGACAAGGGATTATACTTCCAACACGGTAAAGACTTTCCAGGCATATTCTTCTACGCTGCTGCAACTGGAAACAGCACAGCAAAACCTGGCACTTTCGCAGCAACTGCTTGACCTTGTATTGCAACGCTTTCAACTGCGCCAGGCCACTATTGTAGATCTTACGCTGGCGCAGCAGGGTTTCGAAACGGCCGCCTATAGTTTAATCAACCTTAGCTACGCATCAAAATCTTCTGAAATAGAATTGAAAAGGGTGGTGAGCAGGCTTACTCCTTAGAATGCGCTGTCTATTGCTGATTTTGAGATGGTTGAATTTTGAGATTTCTTCCGGTGTTACCCACTAATGTAGTACTAAGAACCACCAATTTCCGGTCGCACATTAGATTGAAAAGTAATTACTATTGTAGTGATCATCTGCAGCTGTACCTTTAAAAAATTTTGAGATTAGTTTTGATGTTACTTCCTGGCGAAATCAATAGATCCCAAAATCAGCAATCAGGCAATTACTTTTATGGTTCTCTTAATAGTATGCGCCTTATGCGTCAGTTCCTGCTTCTCGTTACTAAGAATGGTAATATGCCCCATTTTACGGCCGGCTTTGGTCTTTTTCTTTCCGTAAATGTGCACAAACACATTGTCCATACCCAGCACTTCATTAATACCATCATACTTGGCATCGCCTTCGCAGCCTTCGGCGCCTAAGAGGTTTACAATGGCTGCGGGAAGTATATGGTCTGTATTGCCAAGGGGATAGCCAAGCATGATGCGCCAGAGCATGTCAAACTGCGAGCTGTAATTGCCTTCAATAGTATGATGGCCGCTGTTGTGCACACGCGGTGCGGTTTCATTTACGTATACCTCGCCTTTGCGATCAATAAAAAATTCAACCGCAAAAATACCGGGGCTTTTCAGGTTTTTTACCAGTGTAATAGCAATGGCCTCAATTTTCCAGGCCGCTTTCTCGGGTATATCTGCGGGGCTGATCTGGTAGTCCAGCAGGTTCAGGTCCTGGTTAAATACCATGTCCACTGCAGGGTAAAGGGCGGTTTCGCCTTTTTCGTTAATAGCTACAATCTGTGCAATCTCTTTATGAATATCAATCAATTTCTCCAACACCGCCGGTGCATCAAAACCCTTGCTAAGCGCGCCTGCATCTTTTATTACCTGCACGCCGCGGCCATCGTAGCCACCAAGGGCTACCTTATGCACAGCAGGCAGAAAGTTCCGCTGCTGCGTAAGCTCGTGCATGTTTTGTGTGATTACAAAGGGGGCAGTTGGCAGCTGCTGGCTGGCATAAAACTGCTTTTGCAGTATTTTGTTTTTTATGATGCGCAGGGCAGATGGTTTGGGATATACTTTTACGCCTTCGCTTTCCAGTTTCTCCAGCGCATCTTCATTCACGCTTTCTATTTCAATGGTAATGGCCTGCAGCCCCTTACCAAAATTATAGACGTCCTCAAAATTGGTAATATCGCCTTTTGTAAAATGATGACAGAGGTGTGCAGCCGGGCATTCTGGGTCATTCTCCATCACATAGGTCTCTACCGGGTAATTGGCCGCCGCCTGTAACAACATTCTTCCCAATTGTCCGCCGCCCAGTATCCCTATTTTTTGCATACCTGTAATTTAAGCAGTAAAAATAAGGCAAGACGGCCGATTGTGGGTTATCAATCCTTGCATGCGTTCAATAATTTTCTAACTTTATGGGTCGGGCACCTGAAGCCGGAAAATCTACACATGCAACCAGATTATCCACATAAAATATTTGCTGACAAGCGTCTTAACTACTGTTTGTTAATGGAATCGCTTGCCATGGATAGCCCAGGTATCTCTACCCCTGCAGATACATCGATGCGGCAGGCATAACAGGATTATTTAATAAACACAGACCCGCTGTGTTCGCCGCTTCGTTGCAGCCCGCCGCTGCGTAAAATAATTTACCTGTCAAACATCCAATTGATCATTTTTGGTACTCGAAATACCAGTCTATCTAAAAAAATATGTCAGCAACAGCAGTCACCAATACCCGAAACACCCGCCAGGAAGACTTTTTACCCCTGATGGGCACCGATTACGTAGAATTCTATGTGGGCAACGCCAAGCAGGCAGCACATTTTTACAAAACTGCTTTTGGCTTTCAGAACCTTGCCTATGCCGGGCCGGAAACCGGTGTGAAAGACAGGGCCAGCTATGCAGTGCGGCAAAACAAGCTGACTTTTGTTTTTACCACTCCCCTGAGAAGCGGTAATGACATAGCCGATCATATTTATAAACATGGCGATGGTGTAAAAGTGCTGGCGCTGATGGTAACAGATGCCAGTGCTGCCTGGAAAGCCACTACCAGCCGGGGTGCCAAAGAATACCTGGCACCGTTGACCCTTAAAGATGAAAAAGGCGAAGTGGTGCTGAGCGGCATCCATACCTACGGTGATACGGTACACCTGTTTGTAGAGAGAAAGAATTACCATGGACTGTTCCTTCCTGGCTACCGCGAATGGACAAGCGCTTATAATCCCCCGCCGGCTGGCCTGCTGTATGTAGACCACTGCGTAGGCAATGTGGGCTGGCACCAGATGGATCCCTGGGTGAAGTTTTACGAAGAAGTAATGGGTTTCCGCAATATTTTAAGTTTCGATGACAATGATATTTCTACAGAATATTCAGCACTCATGAGTAAAGTAATGAGCAATGGAAACGGGTTTGTAAAATTCCCCATTTATGAGCCGGCCGACGGCAAAAAAAAGAGCCAGGTAGAAGAGTACCTTGATTTTTATGGGGGAGCAGGGTGCCAGCACGTGGCACTTGCTACCAATAATATTGTTGAAACGGTGAGGGATCTGCAAAACCGCGGCATAGAATTTCTAAAGGTTCCGTCTTCGTATTACGATGATTTGCTGCAACGGGTGGGGCATATTGATGAAGACCTTGAACCGCTGAAACAGCTGGGTATACTGGTTGACCGTGATGAGGAAGGCTACCTGCTGCAGATATTTACCAAGCCTGTAGAAGACCGGCCAACCCTGTTTTTTGAAATCATTCAGCGCAAGGGTGCTAAAAGCTTTGGTAAGGGTAATTTTAAAGCATTGTTTGAGGCCATTGAGCGGGAACAGGGATTTAGGGGTAATCTCTAGCAATTACGGTTCTGTTCAGTTGATGGTTTATAGTTCAAAGTTCTTAGTTCGTTTATCCGGCGTTCATAAAAATAGGATGCATTTCTTATCCGGAATCGTTCAGATTGAACAATTTAAGTGAAAGTCTAAAGACCGGCAATAGTGTATTTCTGTAAAGCAACTAAAGACTAAAAACCAGGAACTAAGAACTGCTTTCCCCATTTTCCACATTGGTGGATAGCTTGGATTGATTTTTGCCATGTGTTTGTACTAATTTTAACGCTATCAGAAATTTTAGCGGTAATAATTTGTTCCTCTATCCGTTTTATGAAAGACATGCTATGGCTATGATAAGATTTGCTGTTTTATTGCTATTCCTTTGCGCATTTTGCCCTTCGTGGGCACAAACTGCTGCGCCCGAATTTAATTTTGTTAATTACCAGCGCTCTTTCCCCGTTTTTAATGAGGCCCTGAAACGCAAGGAAGACACCCTCATGAAACAGTTTGAGGAAAAAAAGCTGGCCTGGCCTGCAAAATACCTGTATATCCGTTCGTTTAAATACGATAGTCAGCTGGAGGTTTGGGTTAAACAGGAAAAAAACGAAGCGTTCAAATTATTTAAGACCTATAAAGTTTGTGCGCTGGCAGGCACCCTGGGGCCAAAAAGAATGGCGGGCGATTACCAGGTACCTGAGGGTTTTTACTATATCAACGAGTTCAACCCCCGCAGCAATTACCATCTTTCCCTTGGCTTAAACTATCCCAATGCTTCAGATAAAATGCTGAGTGACTCTTTGCAGCCGGGTGGAGATATTTATATACATGGCAGCTGCGTTACTACAGGCTGCATCCCCCTCACAGATACTTATATAGAAGAACTGTACATATTGGCTACACAGGCCAAGAATATGGGCGAGGATTTTATACCTGTGCATATCTTCCCGGTAGCATTTAGAAGTGCGCGCAGCAGCGACTACCTGGCCAAATATGTAAGAGACTTTCCCGAATACCGTCAGATGGCTGATAAAATGAAGCAGGTGTTTTATTATTTCGAAAAACACAAAAACCTTCCTGTGATTATGGTAAATGAGCGGGGAGAGTATGTGTTTGGTGAAGATGTTAAACTGGCTACAGAAGATGTTTCAGTGAAAACTGAAGTAAAAACAGTTAAGCGCAAAGAAGCCAGCCCTGTAAAATTTGATGAATCGGAGCTGAACAATGCTGTTAATAAATTGCCCGTATTCCCCGGCGGGGCTCCTGCATTCCAGAAATTCCTTGATGATTTATCAAAAGACCTGGTGACGATGTTGCCCGCTGATCAGAAAAAGACCTTTATTACGGTTGAGTATACTGTTACCAAAGAAGGCAAAACCATTCTTCCCAAAGTGCTGAAAGGCGCAAGCAATGAAATGAACAACCTGATCATCGAAAAATTTGAATTATTGCCCGTATGGTCGCCTGCAATACGGCTGGAAAAGCCTGTGCCCATCCGGTTGAAACAGACTATTTACGTAGAGGCTGATTGAGTCTAACCACGGTGACACTGGAGACACAGAGGGTTCACGGATTACTATAATTTGTTGTAAATTGACAACTATATTGAATGGCGCTGTTCTTCGCAAACAGCGCCATTGCTTTTAACCCCCTTACATATCCTCCTGTGCACACTCCACGCTACCGGGGACATCGTGGTTTAAATCATTTTATGTAATTTTCCGGATAAGAAAAAACCTTTATTGATGAAACCCTTTACTACTCTTTTCCTGGCTGCATTATTAGTTCTTGCCGCCTGTAAGTCCACCAAAAAATTGTTCGACGACGGGCAGTATGATAAAGCCCTCTACTCTGCACTGGATGATTTGCGCAAAAAGCCCGAAAATGCCACCGCAGCCGCTATACTTCCCCAGGCCTACAATGAAGCCGCCAATAGGTACCTGAATGCCATTGCTGCCGCCAAAACAGGCATTGGCAGTGCCCAGAAGCTGGACATTATTTACCGCGACTACTTTGCCCTGCAGAAAATGTATGAGGCTATTGCTGCTACACCTGCTGCTTTCAGTCATGTAAACGCCAGGAATTATGCTTCAGATCTTGCCATGGCGGCCGATAATGCGGCTGAGTTCCGCTATAATATGGGGATGGATTTACTGCAGCGCGGTGACAGGATAAGTGCCCAAAAAGCCTATGAAAATTTTAAAGCGGTGTCTTCTTATGTGCCGGGGTATAAAGACGTAGACGACCGTAAGGCAGATGCTTATGACCTTGCCATCGTAAATGTAATTGTAGATAAGTTTGACCAACGGTTCAATAATTACCCCGTAAACGGCAATTATTTTCAGAACGATATCGTGTATAGTCTGAATAATATCGGCAGCAGCCACTATTACAAATTTTACAATATTAATGAACCCAAATCGCGCGATGTAAGGGCCGACCAGTTTATGGATATCAATGTATATGATATCTGGTTTGGCCAGATGGGTGTTAACCGCGACAGTTATACCGTTACCAAAGACATTACAGAAAAAGATCCCAAAGACGATAAAAAGAACCGCACTATAACGGTGTCGGCTACGGTAAGTGTTACGCGCCGCGTAATTGATTCCCGTGCCAGTATGGACTACCGGATTATGGATGCCGCCACGCGCAGGATGCTGGGCAGTGACCGTGTGAATGCACAATATACCTGGGAAAAACAAACAGGCAGCTATACCGGCGACCAACGCGCACTGAGTGATAAGGACTGGGCGATTATCCGCGGCGCTTACAATAACCAGCCCAGCTATGATGAGCTGTACCGCGAATTAACACGCCAGCTGATGAACCAGTTTGACAGCCGGATGAGAAGTATTTATGGCCGTTAAACCCTTACCCCGGCCCTCACCCTAAAGGGATGAGGGGGCCGGGCATCGTCCCTGCTTTTAGCTTCTGAGCCAACCCATCTTTTGCATATCATTGTTCAACTGTGGCAACGCGGGGCAGATTGGAACGCATTTTTTTCGCTTGCGGGGATGACTAAAAAAAGGATGTAATAAATTAATTACGCTTTCATCTGTCCTGCTGCAAGCATCCCGTGGTGCTAGTAATGAAGGAATGTAGGATTAGAGGATACGCTCTCAGAACAGGATACTCAAGTATCACAATACTTTTTCCATCACCAATAACTCCAGCGGCTGTTTGGGAATTACCAGGGTATGATCTGCCGGAAATGGTTTTACTTCACCGGTCTTACGATAGCCATGTCTTTCGTACCAGGCAATCAGTTCTGTGCGCACAGAGATAACCGTCATACAAATGCTTTTTAACTGCAGTTGCCTGGCATGGTCTGCGGCAGCCTGTAACAGTATTTTCCCAATGCCTTTTGCCTGTATTTCGGGCGATACTGTAAGCAATCCCAAATACAATTTGTCGCCCTGCTGTTCAAGGTAAACACAGCCTTCGGTCTCACTTTTTTCATTGCTGTATTTTAGTATTACGGCACCGGGCGTGTGCAGCATGGCCCTCAGCATCTCATCATTCACCCGAACGCCGTCCAGCAAATCAGCCTCTGTTGTCCAGCCTTTTTTTGAACTTATACCACGATAGGCGCTGTTGATTAATTTCACCAGCATGGGCACTTCGGGCTCTGTTACAGGAGATATTGCAGACATCATTTTTACATTTATATAATTACTTGTTAGTGATACCAACAACATGGGTAGCATCAACAAAGGCGCAGGGTGGAAACAGGCGAGCTAAACGACCAATCAACTGACCAACTGATCAACCAATCAACTACTCACCTAACCAACGAATCTCCCTGGTGTTTCCATAGCTCATTAAAAATAGTACTTCGTTTTTTCAAGTCAGCAAAACTGCCTTCATCTGCAATACGCCCATTTTGCAGAATGTACACGTAATCAAAATAACTCAGCAGGTATAAACGGTGCAGGCTGGAGACAACGGCTTTATCTTTGCAGGCTTCAAACAGTTTTTCATAAATCTGTACTTCCGTCTTGGGGTCTACGCTGCTGGTAGGTTCGTCCAGCAATACCAGTTGACTGGCTTTTGCGGCCAGTATGCCACGGGCCAGGGCCAGCCGTTGTTTTTGTCCGCCGGACAAATTCACGCCCTTCTCCTGTATGCCCGATTGCAGCCCGCGGGGCAGGTGTTCCACTACTTCTAAAAAATGCGCGGTCTCACAAACTTCCATAATCTCTTTCTCTTCAAAAGGCAAGCCAAGGGTAATATTATGTTCAATGGTATTTTCAAAAATTTCGGGCTCCTGAGGAAACAGGGTAATAGAAGAAGCCAAACTGGCTGCGTCAATAGGCTGTTTATCATCAACCGTAATAAGCGTACCCGGTTCGGGAGCATACAATCCCCTTAACACTGCCATCAAACTGCTTTTGCCACTACCGCTTTCTCCTATAAAGGCAATGCGCCTGCCTCTTTGTATGGAGATATTGATATCGTGCAGGCTATGCGCTTTGGCTTCAGCAGAGTAGCTGTCTTTATGCGAAAAATTTAATCCCTCTATGGTAAGTGTTTGCCAGTTTTCTGGCAGCGCCTCATTACTGTCGGGCAGGTGGTGCTCTTTATAAGCAGCCGGAATAAACCTGGCCGTCTGTACATTGGTATTGTACTGCACAATCTGTGTATACTGGAAAGCGATATCATGAAATACACTTACAAACTGGTTCACAAAACCCAGCAGGGCCACCATACTGCCTAACATAAATACGGCACCCGGACGCGTATGCTGGTAAATATAGCCCAATGCAGTAATTATATAGATCAGCGTTACCAGTATGTCTGCTACAAACCACTTCCATTCGTTGATGCGGATGCTCCGGCTAAAGGGGGGAAACACGTCTTTCACTTTTTGCAGCAGGCTGCCCTCCATGCGTTTTTCCAGCCGAAGGGTAATAACGGTAATGATGTTTGACAGGCTGTCGAACAAAGTGCTGGAAACAATATGTTCTTTTTCATTGGTCTCATCCACCGCTTTCATGAAGGGCTTGTCAAATGTAAAAATCATGTATACAGTAAAGGCCCCGATGATGACGCCCACGGCGCCGAACAGTGGCGAGAAAAAAATCATTGCGATAAACGAAGACAGGAATTTTGTTAGTGTGTAGAGGTACATGAACCCGTTCTGAAAAAAATCTTTCAGGGCCTCATAAGCTTTGCGGATGCGGTTAATGGTAGCGCCGCTATGATGATCCTGGTGCCATTTTACCGGCAGGTGCAGGGTCTGGTGATAGAGTTCCTGCAAAAAATTACGGCTGAGGTTGAAGGCGAGATGGCGCTCCATTATTCTTGCGGGGCCGTGCAGACTCCATTCCAGTAATTTCAACCCCAGAAAAGCACCGCCATACAGCCATGCATAATGCAACCGGGTAATACCGTCTTTCTGAATAGCATTGATAAACCAGCCATATAAAAGCGGGTTCATAGCAGATACTATACTGGCAAGGATAAAAAGCGAATACACCAATACATATTGCTTTTTTTCTTTCCGGGCATAGCGCCAGGCGGTTTGCATCAATGAGACGTAGGGATTAGGCATAAGATTTCCGATGTTTTTTTTTACCGGATTGCATCATGGAAAGCGATATTTTACCAGACAACCAGACTTCAAAATGGCTTTTAAGCAGATCAAAACTTTACTACCACTTTCTGATATGCAACTACTTTCCGTCCATTTTGGACAGCGGGCAGCCAAAATGGGCTTTTTTGCAGGGCATCTATAGCGACAGCCGAAAGTTTGGCATTTTCACTTTTAAAAACTTCGATACTTGATAGTTCGCCATCAGTATCTACAATAAATTGCAGGTATATCTGTCCAGTACCTTTGTGCTTCAGGGAGGTTTGATTTTCTTCAATGTATTTTTGTACATAGGTATCCCATGCCTGCTCGCCACCAGGAAAACCCGCAGGGTGTTCCACTTTTGTAAATGTTTTGCGCCAGTCATTAATTACGCTTTCAATTTGGACCGGTAATCCTGGCTTATTTTCCCATTGTGCCCTTAGTTTATCGGCGTCGTATGAATAAACTACTCCATTTTTAAGTTTGACATCTATAGTATTTGTTTTTCTCCTTTCTCTTACGGTATCAATATTTTCTGCTGCAATCGTTATTATTGATGGGATGGAATCAGGGAAAATACAGATTGATTTTTCAATTGCAGCGGCCTGCACCTTCCCGGCAATACATGGCAGGACACAAATAAAGGTGAAAGCGGTCAGGATTTTTTTTGTATACATGGGTATTATTTAATGCTTGTAATTTAATGGTAATTTCCCGCAGCCGCAAGTCTGTACAGTGGCATTATTCCCAAACAGTTTAATTTCCTGATATTAGTGTCGGTTTGAAATCAGACCGTTTGCGTCATTTGTTCATACTTGATTGCGCAAAATCTACATGGTTTTAATCCTTTCTTCCTCCAGGTCTATCAAATACAGGTGCCGGCGCACCACCGCTTCGTCCAGGTCATGATCTTTATTCATGTCAATCAAAAACGACCGCTGGTGTTCTAATAACTCCAGGTAAATGCTTCTGTGTCCCGCGTCCATTAATTCCTCATCAGAGATTTTTAGCTTTTCTTCCCAGTGTTTAAGGGTATCTGCCAGCATTGGTTTTACTGCCAGGTGTTCACTGTAGTGTTCATTGACCATCTTAATAGAATGTGCCAGCAATTGTTTTTTAACCCGCAGCGATGCAGTTTCAACATCTTCTCCTTCCGGCGGTAAAAAACTGATGGTTTTTTTAATGATATAGGGTAGGGTAAGACCCTGCACTATTAAAGTAAGCAGTATGACCACAAACGTGATAAACAAAATCAGGCTGCGGTGCGGAAAAGCCTGCCCATTGCCGAGTTGCTCAGGTATGGCCAAAGCAGCAGCCAATGACACAACGCCTCTCATTCCGGTCCAGCCCAATACAAAAGGCATTCTCCACATTCCCTCCCTTCTAATCCTGTTAAAAGTGGCCCTTCTGAAAAGGAAGGTGGCAATGAGCGCAGCAAAAGAAGAAATAATCCTGATAACAACTATCAGTATGGTCACCAGCACGCCGTACCATACGGCAGTGGAAAGGGGAATGCCGTTTTTGTGAAGGCCTTCTAAAATTTCGGGCATACCAAGCCCAATAATCATAAATACCAGTCCATTTAGTATAAATACAAAACTTTCCCATACGCTGGAAGCTCTTATCCTGCTGGTGCTGTTAAG
>JANPGT010000178.1:0-4500 GCA_031424135.1 Chitinophagaceae bacterium | reverse complement strand
TATTCGGTCATGAAAGGGGTGCTTTCACAGGCGCCATGGATAAAAAAATTGGCCGCTTTGAACTGGCGGATGGCGGCACTATATTCCTGGAGAAATAATGGGGAATACATTGAGGCGGTAGAATAAATCTTCACGAAATTCTTTTTTGTCGATCGCCTGCTCCAGGTTACGGTTGGTGGCAGCTATTACCCGAACATTTACTTTCATGGTCCGGGGATTACCCAGCCGCTCAAATTCACCTTCCTGCAACACCCTTAATAATTTTGCCTGCAATTCTACGGGTAGTTCTGCAATTTCGTCCAGGAATATAGTGCCGCCATCCGCCAGTTCAAAGCGGCCAATTTTTTTATCCATGGCGCCTGTGAAAGCACCCCTTTCATGACCGAATAATTCGCTTTCAATAAGGTTAGCCGGCAAGGTGGCGCAATTCACTTTTACCAGCGGCCGTTTACTCCGGTTGCTGATATTGTGGACAGCACGCGCCAGCAATTCTTTACCCGTACCACTTTCGCCTAATATGAGTACGGTGGCATCTGTTGAAGCTACTTTTTCGATTTGCTGCAATACCCGCTGGAAATTCTTGCTCTTGCTTACGATTTCTTCAAAATTGTTATTGAGTTTTATTTCTTCCTGCAGGTATTGGTTCTGTGCCTGCAGCCTCGCCTTTTCCTGTTCCATCAGTACTTTGTCTGTAATGTCAATGAACATGGTGCGGGTAAACTGACCTCCAACGTCGGGGTTAGACCACCATTGAATCCAGAAAGGCAAACCATTGTCTTTACGTCTCATTTCAAGGACAACGCCACTGGTGTCTGTACCACGGCCTACAGATTCAAAAGCTTCTTTCATGCGTCTTTGTGCATCGGGGGTGTCGGGCGCCATGGTTTTACCATACATAAATGGCACTTCTTCCGGTTTTACACCCAGTATTCTTAATGCCGCCCTGTTGGCTTTAATAAATTTTGAATCCAGTGTTTCGTGCACATAAGCTATCGGTGCTTCCTCAAACAGATCCCGGAATCTTTCTTCACTTTCTTTTAACAGAATCTCCAGTTCACTGTTAGCAGCTTTTAGTTTATCCTCGGCTTTAATGCGATCAATTTCAGCCCCTGCCCTGGCTGCGAAAATCCGTAGTATGGCCAGCTGGTTATCTTCCTTCACCATTGGTATGCGGTCAAAGGCGGCAATATTGCCAATTACTTTACCGGTGGATGGACTATAAATGGGGACAGCGACCCAGGATTTTTTACCTTTCTCCCTCGGAAATACTTCGTCCAGTTTATCAGCACAAAAGAATTCTTTTCCCTGCATAACAATTTCGCAGGGCGTTCCTTTCGTATCGTACTCAATATTCTCCAGCACTTCCTTCCTGTCAACGTAGGAAAGCATATGGAGCTTGGTTTGCTGATCCTCCGAACAGGCCACTACCATTGAATAACGCACACTTAATGTTTCTGTAATAAATTTAGTCAGCTCCCTGAAATAGTCAGCTCCAGTAAGCGCTGAAGTGGCTTCTGAAACAGCCAGTAGTATTTGCTCTTCTTTCTTCCGTTTCCGTATATCACGCACAATACTGCAGGAGAATTCCTGCCCGTCCATTTCTATAAAATTACCAGTAATTTCTATATCATAGAGATAGCCCGTTTTGTGCCGGTGCTGCGCTTCAAAAACAATCTTTTTCTCCTTTTTTAAACGCTGCCAGAATGCCGGCCAGTCCATCACCACACTGGAAGGGTTAATATCGGTGACCAGCATATCCGTAAGCTCTTCCCTGGTATAGCCAGACATTTCGCAGGCCATTTCATTTACCTGGAAAATACGCTGATTGGATTCTATCCAAAAAACAGCCTCATGGAGATTTTCCATGGTGAAATGTGACAGCAGCAACGCTCGTTTTGATGTAGTGGCAGTTGTATTATCCATAAGCTTGTTCAGTGAAGATAAGGTCAGCTTTCTACGTAAAATTAACCAATTAGTAAAGTAGTTGTATACCTTCCTGCTCCTGCTTGTCCGCCGGTTGACACCTGTGGGTTTTTGACCAACAAATGGTATAATCAGCAGTAAATCAAGGGTGGGCTGGTTTCAGTATGACATCGTGACCACCAGTTTGAGGCTAGTAATTTATAGAATTTCCTGCCCAGTCAAAAATTAAAACGGTTTGAAGCGCCAAAATATAAACGCTATTTGATCTGGTTAATATTTCTTCCATAACGGATCTGGGCAGGGGTGGTAATTATCTTTTTCAATTGTAAGACAGCTGTTCCCAGCAAAACCACTCCGATGGCAAGGTTTAACAGTGTTTGATGCTGTTTAACCTGGTTAACCATATAGCCTCCTCCATAGATGAATACCATAAAACCCAGGATAGTTCCCGTTCCGATGCCGGCAATATAAAAATTGTAATACACTGGGTCAGGCTTTAATAGCTGTTTATTTATCAATGCCGTACTCCATCCCATCCAGAAAGGAATATGGAGTGGATTGGTAGCACTGAGGAATACACCAGTCCAAAAAGGGTTTAAGGAACTGATTAAACCTGTCTTTGAGAACCCTGACATTTTATAAGCTGCGACAAAGCTGACAGCGGACAGTATAAACAACAGCAATACGGTGAATAACTCCAGGAAATGAAAAATCCTGTGTTGCCTGACCAGCCAGCCCATGGCAACCAGCGACAGGCGTACAATTATTATTTCTGTAAGCATAGACCCCGTTGCATATAGCAGTCCTGCATTTGCGCCCATCTGTATAGATATTTGAGCGGCGGCAATATTCATAGTCCCCAGGGGCAGAGATCCAAGAAAGCTTATTGCCAGTCCTGCCAACAAGACCCTGATAAGTTTTTTCATGTAAAATTTGTATTGAGGTGAGGCCGGGAGATGGGTATATATTTTTGCGCCCGTTGATAAATTTATGCTATTGACGCTGCAGCAACTGTCAGCCGTATGACAGGCTGATCGTTTTTTGTACGGGAAAAATTCTCCATCCTATTGCGTATATCCTCCATTTTAACAACGTTGCTGCCGGGCCATCTTTGCACTGTCAACAACGACATCATTACTAAAAAAATAAAAAATGAAAAATTTCACCGTTCCAGCAAGAGAAGAAGTGGCACCTGCTAACCAGGCTATTTTTGACACTTTACATAAAGCGCTTGGTTTTGTTCCCAATCTTTACGCAACCTTTGCATATTCCGCCAACGGCCTGGGTAAATACCTTGCATACCAGAACGCAAAAACAAGCCTGAACAACAAGGAAAAAGAAGCGGTTAACCTGATCGTTAGCCAGGTGAATAACTGTGTATATTGCCAGAGTGCACATACCGTTATTGGAAAAATGAATGGTTTTAGCGATGAGCAGCTGCTGGACATCCGAAAAGGCAAGGCGACCGACGTAAAATTAAATGCACTGGTTCAACTGGCTGAAAGTATAACCAAAAATCGTGGAAATGCGGATACGTTCCTGTTAGACAACTTCTTTGCACAAGGTTACACCAACGAAAATTTAGTTGATCTGGTCCTCCAGGTAAGTGATAAAACCGCCATGAATTACCTGCACAACCTAACAAAAGTGCCGGTTGATTTCCCTTTGGCCCCCGCTTTATAGGTGAATAATTTACAACAGCATGGAAAATATAAAATGGCCACTCAATGGAATTGAAAGTGGTTATTTTTATAATTTCTGGATGTTCTTTGAATGGGTGGAGGGAAAATTGTCCATCCTTTTGCGTCATTCCTCCATTTTTCAAATGTTTGTTTTAGCGCAACTTTGAAGTGTAATAAAATTATCAACATGGAAAAAAAATATCCGCTTCCTCCCTTTACAATGGAGACAGCTTTACAGAAAGTGCAATTGGCGGAAGATGCCTGGAGCAGCAAAGATCCCGAAAGAGTATGTCTTGCTTATACTATTGATACAGAATGGCGCAACAGAACGGATTTTATTAATGGCCGGGAGGCGGTAAAGGAATTTTTAAAAGGAAAGTGGGAGCGGGAGCTGCATTATAAACTAAAAAAAGAACTCTGGGGTTTTCGTGAGAACCGGATGGCGGTTAGGTTTGAGTATGAGTACCAGAATGCCGCAGGCCAGTGGTTCAGGGCCTACGGAAATGAAAACTGGGAATTTGATGAAAATGGATTAATGAGGAAACGGTATGCCAGTATAAATGATTTGCCTATTAACGAAACAGACAGGAAATTATAATCTTTTAAATAAAAATCATGGAAAAGAACTTGTTTTTCAGTAATTCATTTGAACAACCGCTGCAGGCAACAACCGAAACGGAGGTAGTTCCCCAGGTGAACGGCGTTGAAGAAATTGTGATATACGATGAATGTGGAGATACGATGTGGGACAAAGTGTTGGCGCAGGATGACCTGGTAAATACCTTGAGCCAAAAGTTACCGGGATAACCCGGTTACGGGAATAGATGGTTACATTTTCAACACTAAACAGTTTCAAATGGCAAAAAACTTTGCAGCAATTGCATTTTCACCCGCT
>JANPGT010000177.1:0-9066 GCA_031424135.1 Chitinophagaceae bacterium | reverse complement strand
AACTGACCAGCTTTTACGATCTGGCCTTCATCCACATAGACATTAGAAATCCTTTTTCCAGCGCCCTTATCTCAATATTCCGGATAGACCGGATCTGTGCAACATATTCTTTCTCAAATGAAGTATCCACCTTTAACGGCGTAGTAACCGCATACTTGCCAGCTTCCTCCTTCGTCTCTTTTTTAGGTTTGCACGCGGCATGGCACAATACGGCGCACAGGCCGGTAATCATCACAATTCTGTTCATGGTATTCAGAAAAATTAAACGCTATTCGCTATTGAGTAATAGTGGTTTGTTTGCCTGCAAAAGGCCATTACCGGCTGGGACAGTTACCCGGATACAATACGACATGTCTGCTACTTCAGCAGTAAATACAAAAGCAGGTTGACAGGAACAGCCGGAAGGGATGATTAAATTCTTAAAACGCGGTGTGTAATGTATTTGCAATCGCCCGGGTAGCGTTTATGCCTGCAAAAGGAAAAAGCATTGATCAGCGTAGTGCCGGGGTGTGAGATATGAAGTGCGGAGAAAAATATTGAAACTGGTTCAACAGGTGATTTAGCTTTTCTTGAATTTTCTTCCTCGTTGTCCTCTTCCTCAAAAAGAAGAAAATCATTTTTAGCGGGCAGTTCAGCTGGTTGCTGTAACAAGCTACGCTGGCTTTCTTCGTCGTATTTTACCAGTTTTGCCTGCGGGTAACTATTTGATAAGTAAATTGTTTTGCCGTAGTGATTACTTGCAAAAACGGAATTGCCATCACCAGCCAGATGAAGAAGCAGAAAGAGGAAAAAAGTAGTAAAAAGTCTCATTAAGATTTGTAAATATAGCATTTCAACGCAAAAAGGCGTAATCCCCGGCTAAAATCTACAAAAAACCAGCCTGCCTGCATACAATAACTGGTATTAGAAATAATTATTGTGTATTAGGTACTGGCACCAAATGCATCCTGAAAATATGCTTGATGGTTCAAAGCCACTCCACCGCTTTCGTTCAAAAATATGGTCAGTTCAGGCTTTTGCGCATGGATTTCATTATTTACTCAATTTTACCGTGCGGTACCAGCATTGTCCTTTTCCTTGATAGTACATCAAGCATGGCCGGATGGGCATTTCTCCACTATTGTTTTATCCGCATATTACGGTACTCTACTTTCATAATATGCCCCGCATGAATCTGCAGGCCGAGCAATCCGGACATTTTCCGGTTTACCGTATCATTGTCGGTTACATCACTCATCAGCACTCCGTTGATAAAATGCTGCAGCCGGTTTCCTTTTATTACCAGGTGACATTCGTTCCAGCCGTCTTTAATATACGTTTTAAGCGAGTCACGGCTTCCAATATTGCTTTCTACTACCATGGCCGACCATGCATTGTTTTTGCTTTGTGCGTCTTTGGCAGATGCAATACTCGTTTTTTGTCCGCGGTAGGCCAGCGTAGTTCTGCCACGTTCTTCGTAATTCTGCCCGGTGTAATTATTGTCGCCATCTATATCTGCCTGGTATCCTTTTAAGCCAAAGGGTACAGCTGCCACCGTATCGCTGCGGTATTGAATGCCACTGTTGCCGCCTTTTGAAATGCGGTAATCCGTCAGCAATTCAAAATCGCCGGGTTGACCGCCCTTATAAATTAAGAAAGTGTTCGCCTTTAAGGTGAGTGGCGAATCGGCCTGGCCCACTACTACGCCATCCTGCATTTTCCAGATACTTGCATCACCATCCCAACCTTTCAGCGTTTTGCCATCAAATAGCGCTACAAACCCATCTTTATCAGCCATGCTGCCGGTATCGGCCAATGGAGCAGCCGTGCCGGAACCACAACTGTAAAAAACAACTGCCACGGAAAAGGCCAGCACAAAAGATGCTGCTTTGTTTGCCTGGAAATGTTTGTACATCATTATATTTTTTTGTTAGTTTATGTTTACAGCGATTCCTGTTATTGTTATACCTTAAATGAACAGTTGCTTATCTATTCCATTCAACACCTGTGTCCTTCCAGGCGCGTTCATTGGCCGATGCAATCACCGCTTCGCACACTTTCTGTGTTTCGAGCGCATCTTTGAAATTAGGCGCGCAAGGCTTACCTGTTTCCAGGCTTTGTAAAAAATCGGCTACCTGGTGTACAAAGCTATGCTCATAACCAATACCCAGACCGGGTACCCACCATTTATCCATATAAGGCTGATCGCCATCGGTAACATGTATAGAGCGCCAGCCACGAACAATGGATTCATCGGCATGGTCAAAATATTCCAGCCGGTTTAAATCATGTAAGTCCCAACGGATGGAAGCATTTTCGCCATTGATTTCAAATGTATACAATGCTTTATGGCCCCGAGCATAGCGGGTAGATTCAAACAATCCCAATGATCCATTGTCAAAATGACAATGAAAAATACAGGCATCATCAATACCCACTTCCTGTACCTTGCCGGTTAACTGGTGCATACGTTGTTTCACAAAAGTTTCTGTAACTGCAGACACATCTATAATAGCACCATTCAGCCACATGGCCGTGTCAATACAATGCGCCAGTAAATCGCCGGTAACACCCGAACCGGCTGCTTCCAGGTCCAATCTCCAGGTGCCCGCCCCGCCCTGGGGTACAGCCGCATTAATGGTCCAGTCCTGCAAAAAATTTGCCCGGTAATGAAATATTTTTCCCAGCTTACCTGAAGCCACAATCTGTTTAGCCAGGGTTACAGCGGGTAACCTGCGGTAATTGTACCAGACAGTATTGGCCACGCCTGCTTTTTCTACTGCTTCCAGCATTTTTTGTGCTTCGGCCAGGTTGCGCGCCAGGGGTTTTTCGCATAAAATCATTTTGCCTGCTGCAGCAGCGGCAATGGCAATTTCGGCATGGGTATCGTTGGGAGTACAAATATCAATGGCATCAATATCTTCCCGGGCAATCATTTTTTTCCAGTCTGTTTCAACAGAAGCATACCCCCATTGGTCCGCAAATTCCTTCACTTTTTCTGTATTGCGCGAACATACTGCCTGTAATTGAGGCTGGTATTGCAAGGCAGGGAAAAAATTGGCAACCCTGTTGTAGCCATTTGAATGGGTACGTCCCATAAAGCCGGTTCCAATTAAACCAATTCTTAATTTTTTCTTTGACATAGTGATGTGTTTGCTATAACTATCAAATAGGCTTAGATCAGACCCGATAATTTTACCGGGCGGCTGAATATTTACGCTTCTACCCAGCCATGCAGTTCCCTTACCTTAATCATGGTAGCCAAAATATCATTCCAGGTTTGCTGCTGCATCATTACCGCATTGGGGAACATGCAACCGTCCCAGCAAATATGTTTGAATGCTTTTGTAAGTTCTCCTTTTTCATTGCGTAACCAGTAGCCAGCATCGTGGGCAATATCCAGTTTGCCATTGGGGTCTAATGGCTGGCAATGACGGCCTGTTTTATCATGCGAACCGGAACCAAAAACTGAACCATCGTTTTGTGCTACATGAAAATCGGTTGTCCATGGACGCAATGCGTTGGTAAGGGTTTGCAATGCTTTTTCAAGCACGTCACGATCCTTCCAGTCAAAATTGGCGGGCAATATCCGGTCTTGCGGGCTATTGGTACCCAGCAGGTATAAAAGGGTATGCGCCATATCTGCCTGGAAACCAATATTGGGTCTGTCTACTGCTTCCAGTGTATCTATCATTGCCTTCCAGCTATGCATACCGCCCCAACAAATCTCACCTTCAGCAGCCAGTTTCTCACCGTATTCAGCAGCCACATCGCAGGCTTCCCTGAATGTGGCGGCAATTAATCTGGTATTGTTTACCGGGTCTGCTGCCCATTTTTCCGGCTTGCTGGCGGAGTCGATACGTACCAATCCATGCGGGCGTACCCCCAGTTCTCTCAATTTTTGTCCAAACCGGCAGGATTTGCGCACCATCTCAACAAATATGGCCCGCTCTTCTTTTGTACCCATCGCAGGTCCGCCCCAGATAGGCGCTACCAATGAACCGATGTTAAGGTGTAAAGCGGCCACTTTACCGGCCAGTTTTTTTATGCCATCGTCACTCATATCGAGATCAATATGGGGATCGAAAAGACCGATATCAATACCATCGAATTTTACGCCATTTACTTCTGCGGCGGCTGTTTTCTCCAGCATGGTATCAAAAGAAATCACCGGCTCGGAATCAGGCCCCTTGCCTACAATACCCGGCCAGGTGGCATTATGGAGTTTCGGAAAATTATTGCTCATACAAAAATATTTAGTCAGTAAAATTTCATTCTTTGTGTATCGACCGGTTTATCCTCAACAGCTGGTATTATTTGCCGCTAAGAAAAGAAGCCGGTAAATCGGGGTTACCCGGCCCAAAATGCTTCAGCATAACAATGGGGTCAGTGGAAGAGTGATTGGTAATTTTTACACCTTCCCCGGCAGCTGACTCGCTGATAAAAAATTCATCATTGGTCAGCTGGCCATACCTTATCAGTGCGGGTGTCTCAATATCCCATACCCCCATTTTACCATGTCCCTGCATAACGATAATGCCATAAGCTGCACTGTCTTTTATGGTAACCGTGGTACCGGGCATTACAGTTAGTTCTTTGGCGCTGAACGATTCCGATTTGTAACATATCCATTGATCTATAAAACCTGCAGCCTTCATTTGATCCAATGGCAGTACAGGTACAGGCGCCATAAAACGATGCTGCATCATTTGTGGATCCAAATTCAAATCCCAGTCAATCACATCCAGCAAAGCTTCGTAATCGCCTTTACTCGCTTCGGGTGTTCCGTTCCATAAAAGTTCCTCGGGAATAATGGCTTCATTGACCAGCGACTGGTACATGGCAAATACATCGGATGCTTTTTGCGGTTCATAGGTACACATGCTGCCGGGTGCATGCAGCAAACCGGGCGGCACATCCCAACCTGTACCGGGGTCCAGTTGAAACGCCTGTGAGTAGCTGGTGATTTTATTATCCCCCTTTGTAAAATTCAACAGGCATTCTTTTATCTGTGCGCGGGTAGTGCCGGGTGTTATACCCATGAATGTATAGGGAAAGTCCCCTCCATGATTGTTGAGCTGTGGCGGGAAATAGTAAGCTTCTGGTTTTCCCTTTTGTCCTATCAATGCGGCTTTCTCATCGTTGTGATGAATATGGTGCGGCAACGGCCCCATATTATCAAAAAACTTCGAATACATGGGCCAGCTTTTGTACTCGTTCCATAAACGGTCACCTATCAGTGCGCCTTTCAGTGTATCTACCGCATCTTTCAGCAAGACCTGTGATTCGGTTGTTCCGTCTTTGTATACAATGGCACTCAATCCTTCGTTCTCTCCTGTCAGGGGGCCGTTTTTGGCAGGTGTTGTAGAAGCCAGCCAGCGTTCGTCTATGCCTCCGCGTTGTCCACCCAGCACATAATAATCGTCCGGGTGCAGTTTTATTCTTCTTCCGGGAACGCAGAACGATCGGGGTACCCAGGTAGGCGCCAGCCGTACAATACCTTTTCCCTGTTCCAGGGCAAGGGCAGCAATCTTAGATGTATTCATGTACTGATTTTTAGCAAGTTCAAAATATTATTGTTGGCGTGATACCTGGCAGGATAAAGCCAGCAGACAGGTATTTCAAAAACGATCCAGCAATTGCCCGATAGCCTCTGCATCATTCACTACTTCCAGTGACACGTCATATTCTTTTGTTTCGCCCGGTTGCAGCATCAACAATTGTTGCGCTGCCCTTGCGGCTGCCTGCCCAATGGGCGGGTTAGTGCCGGGTTCCAGGCCGGTTACATATTCCCTTTTACCGAAATGCTGCCAGTTGGTTAACCAGGGTAATTGCTTTTTCTGGAACTTCAGCACAAGCGCCAATCCAAGTTTTGCATTGTGTATGCCGCAAATACAGGTTCCGGAACTGTCAGCGTTTACATCAATAAAAACTGCTTCTTCTCCGCCGCCACTGTGTTCCTCCAGCGGGGCAGGACAGGTATGAAAATCGTTTCCCTGTTTGAAAATTTTATTGGCGTCACCGCTCTCCCGCGGTGTCCATTTTCCCTTCCAGAGAATAGTGCTGCCTTCATCTACCAGTGGCCAGCCCAAATTAAAATGATAGAGCAACATATGCGGAACCGGGGTATTGCCACAATTGGTTACTTCATCGTGTATATGAATCGCCGCTTCTCCCAGCTCACCGGAAATGGTTCTTTTCAATTCAAACCGGATGCCCAATGGCTGGGTTTGTTTAATGATGCCGGTAATGCTCATGTGCAGATTACCATTGCGCAAATCGGGTTGTACTACTGATACTATTTCAGCAGGCATATTACTGATGCTTCCATGCAGGCCTCTTTCACCGCCGGCATCCTGTTCCGGTCCGCCAATATGATCCAGTCCGCAGGTAACCAGCAGTCCACCGCCAAATGTTTTAATCCAATCAATGCCGTGATGCGACAGTGGCTGCGGCGCACTTACACCCAGGTGACTCAGCCAGGCCAGGCTATGCTGGTTATAAAAAGCATCTGCAATATCCATGGCCCTGTCGGGCACCAGTTTATAACGTAAACCCGTACCTGTATTTATCCACGCAATGCGTGTACCCCGGCCCATGCCATTGTCCAGTATAGAAGTTTCTATGCCGCCCAGCTGCAGCGGGTTGGAGATTTTATGGTGCCAGGATGCAAGCATGGGTTCGTTGTATGGTTATACTGCAGCAGCTGCTTTCACAGGCTGCTGCAGCGGCAATTATTTTTTATTGGTATAGATGGCATTGTTTTTATCGCCCCCGGCTTTAAGGTAGGCCAGTAAATTCCTTAACTCCTGTCCGTTTAACCGGTTTATCATATTTGGCAGCATGGGCGATATTTCAGAGACCCTGGTGCGCACCACTTCCTTTTTCAATAAATCGCGGGTGGTTTGCGGCGAAAACGGATTTTGAGAAAGGATGTATTTGTCATCGTCCTGGCTGATGATTCTTCCCACTACAGAGCCCCCTTCTTTCAAATAGAATACCGTGGAACCAAACTGATCTGAAATGGTTTTACTGGGCTCTATAATAGATTCCAGCATGTCTTTGTACGAAAAGCGTGTACCCAACTGCGTTAAATCGGGCCCGGCTACACCTCCTTCACCCCGCATGGTATGGCAGGCACTGCAGAGTGATACGGTAAACATGGCTTTCCCATTCTCAAAATCAAGGTTAACCATCCCGCTGTCTACCGCCTTCATGGCAGTATCTACTTCCCAATCTTTGCCCGGCCCCTTAGGCTGTGCAATGCCCCGGGTGGCTGCTTTGCCAGAGAAGGCCACAATAGAATCGCCGGAAATAATATTGAAATGCGCAAACTCTGCCCCGGGTAAATTAGCCAGTGCATTTTTCCTGGCACGGTCTATAAAGCCAACAAAGCTATGTCCGCCTTTGTATCCAAAAGCGGTGTAAAACCAACGAAAATACTTGTCCTTTAAATCAGGTGTCCAGCCCGTTTTTGCCTGGCTCAGCACCGTGGCATAAAATGTTTGTTGTTGCGGGGGTACTTTTGACAGCATGCCGGCAATATCTATCCCGTATTGCGGGTTACGCATGATCAAATCGGAGGAATTGGTAAGCGTAGCCTGGAAGCTGGTATCGTCTTTATCGGTTGCCAGCAAAGCCATTGTTTTTTCTACTGCCTGTGGTGCGCCAATGTATACCAATACCTTGCTTAGCGCACGGTTAAGTTCATTTGATTTTGCGGGGTATAAAGGATCAAGAGCGGCGGCTATCTGTGCACCGGCTTCTTTTCCGGGTTTACCCATGCGAACTGCGAGTAACTCATATGCACGTACAAGATCAATCTGCTGCGTTTCGGAGAGCGTACTGATATTGACTGCAGCAAGCGCTTTTATTGCTTTATCTTCTACTGACCGGTTACCCTGCCGGGCCAGTGCAATCATTGCCTGGGTCAGCGCCACGGGATCTTTTTCTGCAAGTGCTTTTTCCTGCCACTGGGCCACCGGTTGATTTTCTACTGCTATTCTTGCAGCAAACCTGATAAACCTGTCGGCATTGTTCAGGTAGGGCCATGCAACATCAATGGCACCTGCTTTAGGAGCGCCGTGAAATGCTTCCAGTTGTCTGCGTATTTTTTGATCCTCTGTTAAAACAGGTGCTGCCAATGGCGCATTGCTTTCTGTATTGTTGCCATAGTACACCCTGTACAGGCCCGATTCCAGCCGGCGGCCACCGGTAAGAAAATACATAGCGCCATCCGGTCCAATAATGCCATCAGTCAACGGCAATGGCGAACCGGATATAAATTCTTCTCCCTTTGTTTTATAACTGGCACCCTCAGCCTCGGGATGAATGGCATAAATAATTCCAAAACTCCAGTCAAAGGCAAACAGCGCCTTCCGGTATTTTTCAGGGAAGCGTGCATTCAGTCCGCTAAAAAAACTGGTGGGCGAGCCCTGGCCGATATTGAGCACCGCGGGTAAATTATCGGGGAAGGAAGGCGACCATTTGTCTGTTCCGGGACGCCAGCCAAATTCACCACCACTGGGCACCTGGCAGATGCGGATAGGACGGTACCAGGGCAGACCAATATCCCATTCCATATCGGAATCAAAAGTGAACATGTCTCCGGCATCATTAAAACAAAGGTCAAACGGATTTCGGAATCCATTGGCAATTAGTTCCCAGTGCGCACCTGCAGAATCCAGGTGCGCAATCCATCCGCCATGGGTATTTACGGTGTTATCATGACCGTTAGGATCACGTATCAGCGGCATCAGGTTGTCTATTTCCCAGGAAGCAACAGGCGCTTTATACCCGTCCATTTTGGGTATCCGTGTAAAGTTTCCGGCAATTACATAGATGGATTGCTGATCCGGCGACAAAACAATACTGTGCGGACCATGCTCACCATTTCCATCCAGCGATTTCAGCAGGGTAATTTTATCGTATTGATCGTCGCCGTTGGTATCCTGTAAACGGTACAGTCCGCTGTGCTGCGATTTGGCGGTGTCTCCTTCATCATTTACCATTAAATATAAACTGTTAAAAGCATACAGCAGCCCATGGGCAAAACCCATTTTCGTGGTGCCGGTATCACCGGTGACT
>JANPGT010000176.1:0-3759 GCA_031424135.1 Chitinophagaceae bacterium | reverse complement strand
TAATCTCCTGGTCTACATAGGCAGATACCCAGCCTACCTGTCCATTTTTTATGAGGTAGAATTCTTTCTTTTCGTTCACAGACTCAAACTGCCGCATTATTTTAAGCAATAAGCGGCTTCCGGCCATCAGTGAGCGCTGGTCAAATACCTGGTGAATCCTTTTTATTTCTTTTCCCGCGGCCACCAGGTCTGTATTCCTGTTGTTTATATTGCTGACCAGGTAGAAATCAGAGTAAGAACTGTAATCTGCATATATTTTTTCGCAGAAAGCAGCCACCTGGTCGTAAGTAACGGGTACATTGGAACGCTCCATCATTTCGGGGTGCAGCAGGGTAGCTACTGCCCAGGCAATACCGCCGCTGAACGCAATGAGATCACTCTTGGGGTAGGCACCGCTTTCGTTAACTGCGTAAACAATACCGGCATTCTCTGCTTCGGTAGCGGTTCTTATCAGCTGCCTGTAATAATTGGCAAGGCTTTTATCATCGGCGCAGTTTTTCTCGGTGGCATTGGCCATGCTCTTGGTACCCCAGTTTACCTGGAAAAGCTTGAAATCTTTGGTATTGTTCAAAGGAAAATAACCACCCTTGGTGTTGCCACTGCCAATATCAATCAGAAAAGTATTGTAGCGGTTTATATCCGGTACTATACCCAGGTGGGAAAGCCGTGCTTCATCTGCCACGTCTACTATTTCTACCTGCCGCTTAGGCTCTTTTGTTCTCAGCCTGAAAGAGTCTACCAATGCGGTTACCCAGGCGGTCTTGTTTTCCTTTTCGGCCTGTAGTTTTACCCCGCTGCTTACCACGGTAAATACGCGTTTGGAAGTAATTTTATAGTCTCTGGTGGCAAGGTTGTAAAAACCGGTAAAAGCGTTCAGTGTGGCTATGAAATTAGGGCTGGCAAAAGAGATAAAATCGGTGTTAACGGAAGTGTCTTTAATGACGGCAAAATCGCCCGTTTTTTTAGCATCTTTACCAATTTCAAGGATACTCATTTTTACGCCCTTTGCACCTACTTCAATGCCAGCATACACAGAAGAATTGCTGAACTTCAGTTTTACCTGGGTTTGGGAATGCAGGCAACAGGCGGCAGCTATCAACAGGCTGGTAATAATCATGCGTTGGCAAAATGGGCTGTATTTCATGGCAGGCACTTTTAAATGTTTGAGTTGATTATTGCAGACAATGGATGGTGCTGTAATGCACTGTTTTATGAATGTCTTTTACAGGATATATAAAAATCGCGAAGGATAGCAAAAATAGCTAATTAATTATAGTCCTGCAAGCCCATGACCTAATCTTTTAACGTCTACAGACACAGAAAGCTGGTGGGGACCGCTGTTGATAATTACACCTTTAAGTGGGGAAATATCTGCATAATCCCTTCCCCAGCAGGCGGTAATATGCTGATCTGAGGGTATTTGGTTATTGGTAGGATCAAAATCTACCCAGCCCATATAAGGAATGTAGACGGAGAACCAGGCATGCGAGGCATCTGCGCCAGCCAGTTTTTCTTTACCTGGAGGGGCGATGGTTTCCAGGTAACCACTGATATAGCGGGCGGGCAGTCCCATGGATCTCACGCAGGCAATGGCCAGGTGAGCAAAATCCTGGCACACTCCCTTGCGGGCTTTCATTACTTCCGAAATGGGGGTAGCAATGGTGGTGAAACCGGGTTTAAATTCAAAATCTTTGTGAATGCGCTGCATTAAATGGTAGCTGGCATCAAACATAGATTTACCCGGCGTAAAAGATTGCCTTGCATAGGCGGCTATTTCGGCAGTGGCGGTGGTAAAATTTGTTTCCGGAATATATTGGTACACATCCAGCCAGGAGGGGGTGGTTTCACGAACTAACGCTTTTACATCTTCCCAGGGCACGGCTGCATACAGGTTCATTTCCGGGTTTTCCCTGTTGTTTTTCTCTACTTCTGAGGTAACGGTCACCGTTAGTTTCCGATGTTCCTGCTGAATGGCAAAGTACATCAGCTTATTGCCAAAAAAATCCTCGTATTCCTCCATCACGCCGGGTTGCGGGCTGATGCTGATAACAGATTTTTTGCATACCTGCCGGTCGGATGAACGGGGCGCCAGCCTGGCAATATTATGGCAGATGCTCACAGGCTCGTTATAAGTATAGCTGGTAGTATGAACAATTTTATAAAGCAAGGCACTTGTATTTATCAGATTATAATATTAGCCGAAAACAATTGCTTTTGCGTTTCAGCATGCTTAAAATAAGTTTTTGACACCGCCCCCGGTATTGCCAGCAGCAGATCGTTCATCTTTGATAGAAAGGTATGCAGGTTTTCATACCGGGCGGTATCATTGTCAGGCCGGGCCAGTGCATCTTTATCCGACAATTTCAGCAGGGTATATGCTTCCAGTATCAGCCGTTCATGCGCAGCCAGTGTATGACCGGGCTGCGATTTTGGGAGCTGTGACAGATAGGCTTTCAACCTGTCTAACTGGTACACCAGCGAGCGGGGGCTGTTGGGGTCCAGCAGCATCAGGTCAAGCACCAGCGGCAATTGTATATGTGCCCTGTATTTGTACCGGTAGTTCACCAGGCTTTCATTGCTTACCAGGACGGCTTCCTGCAAATCGTATTCGGTTTGTTCATCGTGTTTTTTTACCAGGGTAGACAGCAGCAGTGTAATCAGCAAAAGGCTTTGTTCCATTTTACGCCCGGTGTCCAGCATTACCCATCCCTGTTCGCGCGAGATGCTTTCGCGGTTCAATCCTACAAAAGCCACCATAGCAGTAATCAGGTTGTCCAGCGCACTCAGCATGCGGTGGTGGCCGGTATGCGCTGCAGCGTTGTCAATAACTGTCCATTCTTCTTCAATACTGCGCAGTACGCGCCATGTATCGGTAGACCAGTGATCTCTTACCGAGTACACCGCCTTTTTAAACAAGGCCAGGTTATAACTCAGGCTGCCGGTTCTTTCTTCATTAAAAAGTACATCACGCAGTTCTTTCCAGGGGTTTTCAAATTTTTCATCGTCATCGTCTCCTGCAAACCCCGGGTAGGTAGTGGTAAAATGGGTGAGCGACATCAGCAGGTTTTGTTCCGACTGGGTGTCGTTATCGCTCAGCAGGTTATTGCCTTCTGCAATGAACTGCATTACCGTGCGCAGGAAGCGGGCATTGCCCAGCACCCGTTCCGTATACCTTCCCACCCAAAAAAGATTTTCTGCGGTATGGCTGGGCAATGAGCCATTGTGGTTGGCAGTATAATTTCTTTCCAGCTCCCTGCGTACGTTTAGTATGCGGCCAGGTTCCGGAGAAATAATCCAGGTGTCTTTACTGATGCCACCCAGCTGGTTGGATATTACAAAATTGCCCAGGTTGGTGGTAGTACGGGTAAGCCCGCCCGTCATGGCAATATACCCGCCGTTATTGCTTACCAGGAAGCTGCGGAACAAGGCGTTACGGGGCTCTATCCTGTCATTGATCAATGACGGGGTAGAAGAGAAATTTATTTTTTCCTGCCCCACATACAGGGCCGGCTGTTTGATGATTTGTTCTTTCAGTTCGGCAATTTGCCCGGCGTTCAGTGAAACACCATCCAGCGAAGTACTGCGGGTGCTGTCTTTAAATATCTTCTTAATCACCAGCGATTTGATATTGTTCAGCACATAGTTCATGGCGGCTGGCTGCCCGCACCACCAGGAATCAATAGTGGGCATTATCAGGTCTTCGCCCAGCAGGGGTGTGGCAATATTATTGAAGAAGGGCATGCCGTAGGCAATCATACA
>JANPGT010000175.1:0-8037 GCA_031424135.1 Chitinophagaceae bacterium | reverse complement strand
TTATAGGAGGGAGCTGGTTCGGAAACGGGGGCTGCTTTAACTTTCGCAGGTGCTTTATATTTATCGGGGTTGAAGGGCTTGCTGCTGGCAAACTCATCTTTGTGCTTGATGAGCAGCCAATTTTTGGGATCTTTTTTTAATTGAACCAGCACAAACTCACCTTTGAGTTTCTTTCCCTTGAGCCTGAATTTCAGCTCCCCTTTTTCCAACCGGGCATTTGCCTGTTTATCCGTGAGTGCTTTTCCTTTTTCATCTATTGGAATATAAGAGCCTTTGTCCCATATGGCTACTGTTCCGGCGCCGTAATTGCCTTTGGGAATGGTGCCATGGAAATTAAAGTATGAAACAGGATGATCTTCTACCTGTACGGCCAGCCTTTTGTCTGCGCTGTTCATGGAAGGCCCCTTGGGTACGGCCCAGCTTTTTAAGACCCCGTTTAGCTGCAGCCTGAAGTCATAATGCAGGTGCGAGGCATCGTGCCGCTGCACTACAAAACGGTGACTGGCAACATCCTTTTTTTTATCGCCGGCAGGCTCAGGCGTAGCACTGAAATTTCTTTTCTTTTTATAGGTAGCCAGCATATCAGGAGGCTTTTTTCTTTTTTCCGTTCAAACTGGCTTTCAGCTGCTCCATCAAATCGCGGGTTTTTGAATGCACCACTTTCATTTTATGCACCGGTGCTCTTTTACCTGCTGCTTTTGCCTTAATCAGCTTCATCAATTTAGCAGTGTATTCATCTTTGTAGTTGTCAATATCAAAATCGCCTGAGAGTTGTTCAATCAGTGACAGCGCCATTTTCAGTTCGCCGGGCTTGGGTGCTGTAGCGGGCGCATCTATATCGTCTATAGGCCTGATTTCCTGTTTAAAACGCAGCCGGTGCAATACCAGCAAATGTCCCGATGCTTTGATAAGGCAGAGATGTTCTTTGTTGCGCAGTACAAAAGAGCCCAATCCTACTTTTTTTGATTTCAGCAGGGCATGGTTCAACAAAGCATACGCTCGTTTGCCCTGTTTTTCGGGCTCCATGTAATACGAGGTCTCAAAGAGAATAGGGTCTACCTGTTTTTCATCAATAAATGAATCAATGCCGATGGTCTTTGTTTTTTCGGGCATGGCTTCGGCAAAATCATCATCATCCAGCACAATGTATTTTCCATCTATATTAAAAGCCCTTACAATATTGCCCCAGGCTACTTCTTTGCCCGTGCTTTCATTTACTCTTTTGAATTTGATATTGGAATGGTCTTTTTTATCAAGCATGTCCAAATCAAGATTGCTTTCTTCTACTGCGCTGAAGAGTTTAACGGGAATATTTACCAGTCCGAAGCCAATAGCGCCTGTCCAGATTGATCGCATAGAATGAAATTTATTGGTTAGCTTATTTAGCAGAACTGTTGGGACTTGTACGATTGGGTTGTTCTTCTGTGAATTCAGGTTGCTGCTGTACCTGCTTGTCCTTCTCTTCTGGTTGCGGGTACTTGTTTTTTGGAGGCGGCTGCTTATCGTGCAGTATGGAACTTTCTTCGGAACCTTCTCTTACCGGAAATTGCTTTTCCTGCTGCCTGGTATCGTTTTTCATACAAACTATTTTTATCAAAGAGTATAAAAAAGCATACCATAGACTGGCCACCTTAAAGGTAGGACAGCCGTGGGTATTAAATTCTACATTAACCGTTAACAATCTCGCCGCCGTTAGGGTGCAGGAACTGCCCGCTCATATAAGAATTGTCGCCGGCCGCCAGGAACAGGTAAGAGGGTGCTACTTCCACTGGTTCACCGGCCCTTTCCATAGGTGATGTACTGCCGTGGGCAGCTACTTTTTTCGCTTTAAAGCTGGAGGCAATCAGCGGTGTCCATATAGGGCCGGGGGCTACACCGTTTACCCTTATCTGCCTTTTCATAAGATTGCTGGCAAGGCTACGGGTAAATGCCACAATAGCGCCCTTGGTGGCGGCATAGTCCATCAGCTGTGGGCTGCCACGGTAAGCAGTTACAGATGAAGAGTTGATAATCACACTCCCTTTTCGCATGTGTGCAAGGGCTGCCCGCGTAGTCCAGATCATAGAGAAGATATTTACCTGGAAAGTGTGCAGCATTTGCTTTGTCTTTAAATCCTCAGGCTTTTTGCATTCATAGTGAATGGCTGCGTTGTTTACCAGGATATCAATTTTTCCAAAATAGCGAATCGTTTTTTTTACAATGCTTTCGCAATTTTTTTCCCTGCTTATATCGCCCGGCAGCAAGATGCATTGCTGCCCGTAGCCTTCTACCTGTTGCTGTGTGTCTTTGGCGTCTTTATGTTCATTGAGATAGGAAATAGCTATATCAGCCCCTTCTTTGGCAAAAAGTATCGCTACTGCTTTTCCGATGCCGCTATCGCCACCGGTTATCAAGGCGGTTTTTCCTTTAAGCCTGCCTGCTCCTGTTCGTGCTGGATTGTCCACTACGGGCTGGGGATGCATTTTCTTTTCTGCACCCGGTCGTTGCTGCCGCTGCGGCGGATTTATTTTTTTTGCTGCAGGTTTTTTAATGGCCTGTTTACTTTTTTTCGGGCAGCGGTCTTTTTCTTAGCCGCTTTTTTGGGCGCCGTTTTCTTAGCAGTGGATTTCTTTTTAGGTGTAGCCACTTTAGCGCCCTTCTTTCTTGCTTCAGAGAGACCGATGGCGATGGCCTGTTTTGGATTGGTAACTTTTTTACCGGCACGGCCGCTCCTCAGCGTACCTTTTTCCATCCGCTTCATAGCGGATTCTACTTTTTTCTGTGCGGCTTTTGAATATTTTGCCATACATTTTTTTTATTGGTGAACGGGTGCCGGCGTAAATGCATTGCGGGTAGCGTGCGCACCCTCGGCCATTTCTTCAATCATTTTTTTATTGAATGCATCCAGGTCTTTTGGGCTGCGGCTGGTAACCAGGCCATTGTCGCACACCACTTCCTTGTCCTGCCACAGCGCACCTGCGTTAATAAGATCTGTTTTTATTGAGGGGAAGGAGGTCATTTCCTTACCACTGATCATGCCTGTTTCAATCAGCAGTTGCGGGCCGTGGCAAATAGCGGCAACCGGTTTACCCGCTTCCAGAAACTCCTGTGCAAACTGTATGTAGTTGGTGTGCAGCCGCATCTGGTCGGGGTTGATAACGCCTCCTGGAATCATCAGTCCGTCGTAGTTTTCAGTTTTGGCCTCATCCAGGTTTACGGTTACATCAAGTTCAATAGACCAGTGGTCGTGGTTCCAGCCTTTTATTTTGCCTTTCTGCGCAGAGACAATATCCACTTTTGCACCGGCATCTTCCAAGGCTTTTTTGGGGCTGGTTAGTTCAACTTCTTCAAAACCGTTTTCTGAAAGTATGGCGATTCTTTTTCCTTTAAGTGATGGCATATATGGCTGTTTTTAAAATTATCAAATAGATGATCAGTTAAAATCCAAAAGCATACCACTTGCAAAGGGACTGTATTTCATTGAAGCGGGGAGAAAAACGGGTGCTCCTGCAGTTTATGGTGATAAACTTCTACATTATTTTTTGGCTGAAATATATTCCTGCAGCCATTGGGCATTGGTTAATGCAGCCGGGCCCGCGGTGTTGTTAAAATAGAGCAGGGCGCTAGCAACATTACCGGCTTTAATGATTTCATCCGCTTTGTTCTGTAGAAATCCGGCATCGTATGCTGAACGGAACAATACAGGAACACCGTGAAACCGGTAATAGACCAGGGGCGTATTTATAATAAGTCCATCCGGAAGTTTGGGATGACTGCTGCCGCTGAAGCTGATGGAATGCCTGCCCAGCGTTTCATAAACATCATTGCACCACCAGCTGTTGTGCCGGAATTCGAATACGTTTTTAAATCCTGCATCTACACTGCTGACAAGGGTTTGCAGCAATGGTGGACTATATTGTACCTGCGGCGGAAGCTGGAAAAGTACGGGTCCCAGTTTATGTCCCAGGCCTTCCCTGATAACCGCATAGAAATCAGCAATAGGTTGTTCTGCGCCAATAAATTTTTTATAATGGGTAATAAGACGGGGCGCTTTTACAGAAAACACAAAATCATCGGGGCTGCTGCTGAACCATTTTTGTAATACAGCCAGCGTCGGGAATTTGTAGAAACTTGCGTTCAGCTCAAGCGTGTTAAAATGTTTGCTGTAGTAATCAAACCAAAGCCGCTGCGGCAAGCCCTTTGGGTAAAATGTGTCTTTCCATTCTTTGTAATAAAAACCGGAACATCCAATCCGCCAGTCAATAGTATGCTTCATACAATGTCCGTATCAAAAATATAACCATTTTGGGTTGGTATATGTTTTGTACCGTTTGCAGGTATGCCAGAAGGTCCTTCCATTGTAATACTCAAAGAAGCCATTGCCCGGTTTAACAGAAAGACAATTATTAAAGCCAGCGGCACTGCCACCATTGATGTAAAGCGGCTGGAAAGTAAAACCATCCGCCATATAAAAACCTGGGGTAAACATTTACTGATTTGTTTTGATGGTTTTTTTATACGGATACATTTACTCATGTTCGGTACTTATTTTGTTGACAGCAAAAAAGCTGGTCCACCCAGGTTAGGGCTTACATTTAAAAAAGGTCAGCTTAATTTTTATACCTGTGCAGTGAAGCAAACAGAAGGAAGTCCGGACGAAGTGTATGACTGGAGTGCCGATGTAATGAATGCAAAATGGGATAGTAAGAAAGCGCTTGGAAAAATAAAGGAATTGCCGGCTGCGCTTATCTGTGATTTATTGCTGGACCAGGAAATCTTTTCAGGAGTAGGAAATATCATAAAGAACGAGATATTATTTACCTGCCGCATTCACCCGCAGAGCCTGGCGGGTAATATTCCGGCTGCAAAAAAGCGGGCACTGGTAAAAGAAGCCTCAAACTACAGTTTTGATTTTTTACGCTGGAAGAAAGAAGGCGTCTTAAAAAAACATTGGCAGGTGTACACCAAAAAAACTTGTCCGCGCTGCGATATTTCACTGGAGAAAGCGTATCCGGGCAAAACCAAAAGGAGGAGCTTTTTTTGTAACAACTGCCAGGTGAAATATAGTTAGGGCGAAGTACATCTCGCGCAGCGGTAGCATAGCAAAAGAGTTAAACAGGACTATCGGGAATTCACACCCTTTGTACAAGTTTTTCCCTTCAACACGATTCTCTCTTTTTCGCTGTTAGCCCGCAAAAGAATCTCCTTTTCTCTTTTTAACTCCTAGCTACTCTTAGCGCCCATATTATAGGCCCCGTAATACGCCGCACCCAGCAAGGGTGTTTTGCCATTCAGTACTATGTATACGGGTACCTGCTCCAGCAAAGGCTTCATGCGACCCATATCAAGAAAATGTTTGTACCATTCTCCGGATTGCAGCAGGGGCAATATCTTAGGTGGAATGCCGCCGCTGAGGTAACAGCCACCAGTAGCCTTTAATTTCAGGCAAAGGCTGGCTGCTTCCATGGCAAAATACCGTACAAAAAGATGCATGGCTTCCAGGCAAACCGGGTCCTGCTGGTGAATGGCGGCATTGCTGATAACAGGAGAAGCGTCTTCTGTTTCCTGTAATTGATCGGTGAGCCATTCCGGTACTTTTTTGCGTTGTACGGTGGTAAGAAAAGTAAATAAAGTATGAATGGCGGGGCCCGATAACACTCTTTCCCAGCTTACATGTCCATGTTGCTGCTGCAGGAAGCGGAACAGTTCAATATCCTGTTCTGTACGGGGAGAAAAGTCACTGTGACCACCTTCTGTAGCAAAAGGATGGTATTGGCTGCCATCATAATAAAGTCCTGCTTCACCCAATCCTGTGCCCGGTGCAATAATGGCAATATTACCCGATTGCTTACCATTACTGGCATGCAGGGTAGCCAGTTCATTGCTTTGCAGGCCGGCCAGTCCATAGCTGTTGGCCTCCAGGTCGTTGATAAAAGCCACCGGTGTTTTCAATGCGGTGCTCATCGCCTGGCTGTCCAGCTGCCAGGATAGATTGGTGAGTTTCACCTTTCCGGCTGATACGGGGCCTGCTACTGCTACACAGATACGGTCGGGCCATTCTTTACCGGTAAACTGCAAAATAATATCTGTCAACGAAGTATATTCCTGCGAGGCATAGCGTCCTTCCCGCAATATGGTAATGCCTTCTGCAGTTACCCTGCACAACGCCATATTGGTTTTGGTGCCGCCGGCATCGCCCGCCAGTATGGTTAAGGGTGCGTCTTTCTTCTTAAAAGTTTTTGCAAAGGCCAGGGGCAGCAGCGGTTTCTTTGACATGGAAATAAGATTGCTGATTTTTGATTTAGAGATGTGGTGATTGTTGTCTGCAAATTTACTGGTATGGTTAAAGAACCAGCGTTAAAACCAATAAATAACAATTTGCCGGCCAGAATTTTAAAAATACCAGCTGTAGAAAGCCAATATAAAGTGAATGTGGTTGATAAAGCAATTTGCCATTTTACTTATCTGCAGTGCTGCTGATTGTTGCCGGCAAAAGAAATCCCAAAAGCAAAAAATCCCGTAATCAGCAATTACATATTCCTGCGGTATTGTCCGCCCACTTCATACAGTGCGTGGGTTATCTGCCCCAGCGAACAGTATTTAACTGTTTCCATCAATGCTTCAAAAAGATTGCTGTTGCTGATGGCGGCCTGTTTCAGTTGTTCCAGTTTACCAGCCGCTACTGTTTCATTGCGTTTATGAAAGTCTTTCAGGTTATGTATCTGCTGATCTTTTTCTTCACGTGTGCTGCGGATAACTTCTGTGGGGGTAATGGTGGGGCTGCCTTTTTTATTCAGAAAGGTATTGACACCTACGATAGGCAGTTCACCAGTATGTTTCATGGTTTCGTAATGCAGGCTTTCTTCCTGTATTTTATTGCGCTGGTACATTCTTTCCATAGCGCCCAATACACCGCCGCGTTCGGTGAGGCGGTCAAATTCTGCCAGTACCGCTTCTTCTACCAGGTTGGTGAGTTCTTCCAGTACAAAACTTCCCTGGGTAAAATTTTCTGTGCCGGCGGTTCCCAGTTCGCGGTTAATGATTAGCTGGATGGCCATGGCACGGCGTACACTTTCTTCGGTGGGGGTGGTGATGGCTTCATCGTAGGCATTTGTATGCAGCGAATTGCAATTATCATAAATGGCATAGAGGGCCTGCAGGGTAGTGCGGATATCATTAAAATCTATTTCCTGTGCATGCAGACTGCGGCCACTGGTCTGTATATGGTATTTCAGCATCTGGCTGCGTTTGTTAGCCTTATAGGTATACTTCATGGCTTTGGCCCAGATCCGGCGGGCTACCCGGCCAATCACGCTGTATTCAGGATCCATTCCATTGCTGAAGAAAAATGAAAGATTGGGTGCAAAATCATCAATGGCCATACCGCGGCTGATGTAATATTCCACATAGGTGAAACCGTTAGAAAGGGTAAATGCAAGCTGGGTGATGGGGTTGGCGCCGGCTTCGGCAATATGGTAGCCGCTGATGCTGACGCTGTAGAAATTTCTGATGTTGTTATCGATGAAATACGCCTGCACATCGCCCATCAGCTGCAGTGCAAACTCGGTTGAAAAAATACAGGTGTTCTGTGCCTGGTCTTCTTTTAAAATATCTGCCTGTACGGTACCGCGTACCTGCTGCAGGGTGGTGGCTTTTATTTTTGCATAGTCGGCTGCCGGCAACACTTCCTCACCGCTTAAGCCCAACAAACGAAGTCCTAACCCATTGTTGCCTTCGGGTAATCTTTCCGGTGAAGCAGCATTGTAGTAGGAGGGTTTATTTTGAATTTTGAATTTTGAATTTTGAATTTCGTTGACCTGGTTCCATAAATCATTTGCGGCTATCCATTTTTCACATTGCTGGTCAATGGCAGCGTTCATGAAAAATGCCAGCAGCACCGGTGCGGGGCCATTGATGGTCATGCTGACCGATGTTTTAGGATCACAGAGATCAAAACCGCTGTACAGTTTTTTGGCATCGTCAATGGTAGCGATGCTTACGCCGCTGTTGCCAATCTTGCCATAGATATCCGGTCTTGTGGCAGGGTCTTCTCCATAT
>JANPGT010000174.1:0-3908 GCA_031424135.1 Chitinophagaceae bacterium | reverse complement strand
CTGGCGCTGGATATTCCAAACGTCGGCAGCGCTGATGGCTTTAGGGCGGTTGATAAGACCTGCTACTAGTTCCTTTACTACCTGTGTAAACCTGGTGGTGAATTGCGTGTTCATGATTTTTATTTTAAATGTTTTTGTAATTGTTTTTTTTATTATAAGGCGAACCTTCTCTGTACCCTGTTTCTTTTCTGGCGCTGGATATTCCAAACGTCGGCAGCGCTGATGGCTTTAGGGCGGTTGATAAGACCTGCTACTAGTTCCTTTACTTCCTGTGTAAACCTGGTGGTGAATTGCGTGTTCATGATTTTTATTTTAAATGTTTTTGTAATTGTTTTTTTCTATTATAAAGCGAACCTTCTCTGTACCCTGTTTCTTTTCTGGCGCTGGATATTCCAAACGTCGGCAGCACTGATGGCTTTGCTGCGGGCCTGGGTAAATACTGTTGACAGGGTCTCTTTTACTTCCTGTGAGAAACGGCTGGTGTTTGATAATTGCGTGTTCATGGCTAAAATTTTTATGGTTAAAGTTGTTGGTTGTTGTCACTGTACCGGGTCTTTTCTTTTGTCTTTCGCTACATTGACAACACAAAGATAGACAAAAAACAGTACTATGCAACATATAGTACCTATTTTTTTATAGTTCTTTTAACCGGCAGCTACCATTTATTGGACCATAAGCAATACAGTAAAGGGTTTTAACGAATTTAGCCATTCCGGGTTTTTCCAAAAAACTCGGTAAACGGTCATTTCCGGGGGGTGAATGGCTACGATTTGCAGTCTTTTTGGGGACCCGGCACCAATTTCTCCTGTCTTTAAGCGCCACCAAGGTCATTTTTTTCCTATTTTATTAAGATGCCGGTCTCACTCCAGCTAAAAAGCCTCCTACCAACGATGGCGGGAGGCTTTCTGGCAACACTCCTGCTGCTTATTGATATTCAAAATGGGCCTGGCTGCTGCCGTCGTTGGACGTAAGTACATAGCCACTGGCGTCATAAGTATACTGATTCACAACCGTTTCATCGAACTGCGTGCCCGGAAAATCAAAACCAATGGATAGCAACTCATTTTTGGATGCAAACTGCAGTGAAAAACCTGCCTGGTCCAATACATATTTAGATACCACAGGAAAAACTGGCTTTTTGCTGCCGTAGGCAAAACTGGCGGTATAATTATTATTGCCGCTTACTATTTTGGAGAGATTGCCACTGGGTTCATAACTCAGGTTGAAGTCTGTTTCGTCGGCAGACAGTAGAAACTTGAGGTGGATTTTGGTAACCCTGTTTTGCGTAATCGTATATGTAAGTTCATCATCCTCAATTTGAGCACCCGGCTGGCCGTCGGTTTTTTCCCAACTCCTGAAAGTGCCGCTCACAGGTATCCCATTATTATATGCATAGGTATACACATTCAGATAATCATCTTCATTATTGATCACCTTCACCAGGTTGCCGTTTGCATCGTAGGTAAAATCAATCCCCGTTTTGTTATCACTGCTTTTGTAAGATAAGAGCCGTTTTGCCGCATCATACTGAAAATTGAACACAGTAGTAACACCGTTTTCTGTTTTTGTAAGTTTCTTCAACAGCTTTGCCGGCACCTGCTCAACAGGTTTTACTGTATCATCTTTTTTACAGGATACGAGTGCCATCAGGCTGAATGCTGCTGCCAATAGAAAAATCTTTTTCATAAAATTTATTTGTCGGTTTAATTAAAAATAGCAACCATATTAATTGCAGGCGCAATATTACTGCGCTCCGGTACGGGAAAAAGAGCATGTGGTAATGAACTGTCTTTTGTATTGAATGAACTGCATCCCGCAGGGTAATAACTTCCGGTGCTGTACAAGTGCTGTTTGGGCTACACGTGCCCGCAGCAGGCATGAAAATAATCAGCTGGTATAAACTATTGTATCTTTAGAATGGTTATATCATCAGCCCGCATGGATATCATTAAAGAATATAAAAGTTTTATCAACAGCTATTACCTGGGCGAAGGGCTGAGAGTTACTGCGGGTGCTGTATTACCTGCACTTATCCTTAATTATTTTGGCTGGCTTTCTATAGGTGTACTGGTATCGCTGGGCGCCGTCTGCGTAAGCGCTTCAGACAGTCCGGGGCCTATTCATCACCGGCGCAATGGCATGCAGGTATGCACTGCCATTATTTTTGTAGTGTGTATTGTTACAGGGTATTCTGCGCCCTACCCCATTGCACTGGGTGCCTGGGTGGCCATTGCATGTTTTATTTTTTCCATGATTGGGGTTTACGGTGGACGCGTTATCTCTATTGGCATTGCGGCACTGCTGGTAATGGTATTAAATATGAACAAGCCGGGCCATGGATGGAACGTACTGCTGAACGCAGTGTATGTAGCTGCAGGTGGCATATGGTACATGCTCCTGAGCCTGGTACTCTACCATGTTCGGCCTTACCGGTTAATACAGCAGGCATTGGGCGATTGCATTATGGCCACCGCAGATTACCTGCGCACCCGTGCAAAATTTTATGAACCCCGGATTGAATACGATGAAGTGTACCGGCAACTGATGGAACAGCAGGTACAGGTGCAGCACAAACAGGATCTGCTGCGCGAACTGCTGTACAAAAGCCGCAGCATTGTAAAAGACTCTACAGTTACCAGCCGCACCCTGATGATGCTGTTCATTGATACGGTGGATCTTTTTGAAAAAGCGGCCACTTCTTTCTACCCCTATGAAAATCTGCACCGCTTTTTTGACAACACCGGCATTTTGCTCCGGTTTAAAGACTGTGTAACCGCTATAGCCGATGCGCTGGATGATACAGGCATTGCCGTGAGCAGTGGCAAAACCTCGGCACCGCCGGATGCATTGCAGGAAAAGCTGGAAAGCCTGCAGCAATATTTTATTGAATTCCGCAATACCCACCTGAATGCAGAAAACCTGGAAGCGCTGATTACCCTGCGCAAAATTCTGCAGGCCATTGAAGACATGGCAGCACGCATCCATACCCTGCACAACCAGACAAAATATGATAAAAAAAGGGCCCGTGAATTCAGGCCCTCCGGCGACCATGATAAATTTGTAACACACACGGATATCAACTGGAAACTGCTGCGCGATAACCTGACCATACAGTCTGATATTTTCCGCCATTCACTTCGGGTAAGCATTGCCGCTACAGCAGGCTATATTTTATCGCACTTGCTGAGCCTGGGTCATAGCTACTGGATACTGCTCACCATTATTGTAATATTAAAACCTGCTTACAGTCTTACCAAAAAAAGAAACTACGAGCGGGTACTGGGCACCGTAGCGGGCGCACTGGCGGGCCTGCTGGTATTGTATTTCATTCACGACAATACCCTGCTGTTTTTTATTATGCTGGTGTTGATGACGGGCACCTATAGTTTTGTACGCACCAACTACCTGCTGGCGGTTATTTTTATGACGCCCTACATATTATTATTGTTTCATTTGCTGGACAGCGGCCATTTTAAAACCATTATCACAGACAGGGTGATTGATACCGCCATCGGATCGGCCATTGCCTTTGCCGCCAATTTCTTTTTACTGCCTGCCTGGGAACATGAGCAAATAAAGAAATACCAGTCTGCCGCCATTGCCGCCGCACTGGATTATTACAGCAGCGTATCGCAAACCTTTACCGGCGGTGCAGTTACAGACACCGAGTTCAGGCTCAGCCGTAAACAGGCTTTTGTAGCACTGGCCAATTTATCGGACGCGTTTGCAAGGCTGCTGGCAGAACCCAAAAGCAAACAGAAAAATGCCCGGCAGGTACACCAGTTTGTGGTGCTTATCCATATGCTCACTTCCCATATTGCAACCCTTGCACATTTTAGTAAGCTGCAATAATAGGCGCAAAATCGGTTGATTGGTATTTGGCGGCCAGCAGCTTACTAAAATGTGCA
>JANPGT010000173.1:0-1676 GCA_031424135.1 Chitinophagaceae bacterium | reverse complement strand
CAATGCCCAATACCAGCAATGCTACCGGTAAGGCATCCAGCGCGCCAAGGGTAGCAGCCGGAGACGCAATGTGCAGCGCTGCAAACACCAGTACAAAGGTGGCAATCATTTCAGTGATGAGGTTATTTGCGGTACTGCGTATAGCCGGACCCGTGGCAAATACGGCCAGTTTCGCGTCTGCATCCGGTGTTGCTATAAAATGTAATTTATAGGCCAGCCATACAATCATTGCGCCTGTCATGGCACCCAAAAATTGTCCGCCTAAATAGGCGGGCACATCGGCCCAGCTAAAGCCGTTTCCAATATACGCTGCCGCCAGCGTAAAGGCGGGGTTAAGATGTGCTTTACTGTAATGGGAGGCAATAAAAATGCCGGTGAATACAGCAATGGCCCAGCCAAAGGCAATTACTATAAGCCCGCTGTTATTGCCTTTTGTTTTATTAAGTACCACATTGGCTACTACGCCCTCGCCCAGGATGATCAGGACAGCGGTGCCAATAAATTCGCCTAAAAAAGGATGCATAATGATGATGGTTTTAATGAGTGGTTGCTTGCGGAATATAGTTGAATGCAATTTTGTTGAAATTGTTTATTTGCGCTTCTTCCCATTGCTTGTCTCTGTGCATCAGTTTGGCCATTAATGCTGCTACCACCGGGGCGGCTTCTTTTGCTGCCCTTGCATCCAGCAACAGGGCCCTGGTTCTCCTGGCCAGGGCATCATCTACGGTCATGCACATTTCTTCCTGCACAGCCCATGCAATGGCGGCCTTTGTATATGGAAGGCGCTCATGTAATTTTTCTTTTAAAGATGCATCCACTGCAGACAGGGCTTCAATGGCGGCCTGGTCGCTGCCATAATAGTAATAATCATTATTGTAGTCGGTGGTGATCTGTGCTCCGTGTATGGCAAGGTTCTCCGTAATGCAGTCTTTCGGCGTCAGCATATTATTGATGGCGGCGGTGTTTACCACATCTTCTGCCATTTTACGGTAGGTGGTCCATTTGCCACCCAGTATATTAATCAGGCCGGAAGCCGAGATAGTAATCACGTGGTCTCTCGACAGCTCAGCTGTTTTGGTGCTTTCTGCTTTTACCAGGGGTCTTAGTCCTGCGAAAATACTTCTAACGTCATTGATGCCGGGGTCTTTGGTAAGGTAGCGTCCTATGTGCTGTATGATAAACTCCGTTTCCTGCTTCTGTGCAATGGGTTCTTCGGGGATGCTTTTTACAGCAGTGTCGGTAGTGCCTACAATTATTTTCTTGTGCCAGGGTACTGCAAACAAAACCCGTCCATCGTCTGTATGGGGTATCATAATAGCGCTGTTGCCGGGCAGAAATTCCGCATCCAGTACAATATGTATGCCCTGGCTGGGGGAAATGGTCTTTGGTTTTACGGCATCGTCCATGTGCTGCACGGTATCGCTGAAAACGCCGGTAGCATTGATAACGGCTTTGCATTTTACTTCGTACTCTTTTTCACCCAACTTATCCCTTACCTGCACACCGGTAATTTTTCCATTGGTTTTGCAAAAGCCTTTTACCCCGCAATAGTTGATAAGACAGGCGCCGTAGGCAGCAGCCGTCTGCGCCATATTAATGGCCAGCCTGGCATCATCAAACTGGCCGTCATGGTAGAGTACACCCCCCCGCAGATCTGTTGGGTCAAGCGTAGGCGC
>JANPGT010000172.1:0-7945 GCA_031424135.1 Chitinophagaceae bacterium | reverse complement strand
CGAAGGTGGCGACCAGAAAAAACGGGAAAAAGACCATAGGCGGTTTACGGCTTTCTGTTGTCAGCCTGAGGCCAATTAAACTGGCGACAAAACTGACAAATATTATTTTAACGTATAACGGCATAGTAAAACCCTTGTGTGACAGTAGTAAAAATATAAAAAAACCCTGCATTAGCAGGGTTTATGTTTTTTGGGAATGTTGTTGAATCAGATAACTATCATGCCTTCATCTTTTTTATCTATCAGGATACCCATATTGTCCCAGTCGAATCCATTGCTTCCGGTGCCTGTACCAGTTCCGGTACAATAAGGCGGACAAATTCTGCCAGAATTATATGCCACTATTTCTGCGCCACTGGCTGTGCTGATATGCAGGTTTTTATTAACTGTATTACCATTTTCAAGTACTTTTGTTTTGGTGGCCACCATTACGATAGTTTGGCGCTCCTCAAAATCAACTTCCTTAGCGGTATCTGGTTTGTATACACCAAAATACATTTTAATACCGTCTGCACCATTCCGTTTAGCAGTCTCCAGGAATTCCTGCAGTTCCTCTACTGTATACCATACACTCAGTGAGTCTTCTTTACCTATATGTTTGGAGTTTTGTACCCATCTTTCTTTTTTATAATTGCTCAGCAAAGAATCTACATGTTTGCTGTTTACATATTTGCCTACTTTTTTGGTTTTTGCTGCTACTAACATAATCGTACAGTTTTTTGAGGTTGATGATTAAATTTCTACCACAAAACTATAAGACAATATTTCTCAGTCAATAGGTTAACCACATGTAATCAATAATTTATATATTATGATTATATATAATTAGATAGATCACAATCAATTGATTTTTGAGCGAAATGGATAGGTTCGTGAAATAAATGAAAAAAAAGATAAATATATATTTTTTACTTCGTGATTATGAAGCAGTTTGGCTGCGTTTTTTTCACAAGTAATCAACCATTCAGGTAAACTGAATCTCAGGCAGGCTGTATGTTGTAAGCGAGATTACTCTGTAAGCAAATTTCATGCGAAACACTGCTTAAGAGTAAACTAAAATCCAGTGGCAGTATTTCACTTTCCTGCATTCCCCGCTGAAGGCACTGCTGAACTTCCTGTACCTGGAGCTCAAAACCATTGTCTCCATATGTCAACGAAAAATCAGCTGTAATGGTATCGTTTTTTCTTACCTGCAGCTGTGATCCTTTGTACCATGGCCGGTGCAAAGTCAGTGCGCCTCCGGTACCCACTATCTCAGCTGTAATCGGCGTTTGTGCCACAATGGTAGAGTGAATATTTGCCATATTGCCATTCTTGTAATACAGTATTGCGCTGGTAGTTTCATCTGCGCCGCCCGGCGCCAGTTGTGAAAACGATTTTATGCTGTCGGGTTTGCCCATCAGCAGCAGTGCCAGGAACAGCGGGTACACGCCAATATCCAGCTGCGCTCCCCCGCCCAGTTGCATATCATACAGCCGGCTGCTGGCATTGTAGGGGGCTACAAATCCAAAATCGGCGCGCAGGTATTTCAATTCGCCTATCTCCCCTTCCTTTATCAGCTGCAGCGTTTTCTCAATAATGGGAAGAAACCTTGTCCACATAGCCTCCATCAGGAAAACCCCGTTTTGCCTGGCAGTGTTTACCATTTCAAGTGTGCTGGCATAGTCTACAGACATCGGCTTCTCGCACAATACTGCTTTTTTATTGCGCAGGCAAAGCAATACATGCGCATAGTGAAAAGTATGCGGCGTAGCAATGTATACTGCATCCAGTGAAGTATCGGCTGCAAGCGCTTCATAGCTTCCATAAAAAACAGGTGCGCCCCATGCATGCGCAAACTGTTTTGCTTTTTCCAGCTCTCTGGACGCCACTGCATGCAGGGTAGCATCAGGAACAAGGGCCAGTGCCGCTGCAAATTTTTGCGCAATTTTTCCGGGGCCAATAATCCCCCATTTGTATATTTTACCCATAATAAAGTGTCAGTAATTAAGTTTTATATCGTTGATTTTTACAGGCATCCATACCTGCATGGGATTACTGCCCCGGTTACACCAGGTGTAGTAGGGAATGGCAGTAATTTTTTTAAGCTGGGTTTGCAGCGATATGCCATCTGCCCCTGTGGTAATCACTGGTACCATGGCCTCCAGCGCCATTACCGGCTCATCAAGTACCTGGTAGGGAATTGTGGTAACCGTTGTTTTTTGAGGGAACAAAATATTCCAGGCCTTGCCATTGTTATCGGCGCCTTCTACGCAATACACCAGCGGCCCGCGCTGCAGCGCTACCCTGTCTTTGTTCTGTTTCAGTTCATCGCGGCTGCTTACCTGTTCTACCGGCATCGTATATTCAAACTCAACCACATCTTCTTTGCTCCAGGTGCGGTCAAGAATGGCATAACCAGTGCCATCATCTTTATAAGTTTCCTGCCTGCCATTTACCTTATAGCTGATCGTTGCATTTACCTCTTCCATTTTATACAAACCACCGGCGATAGCTGATTTGTTTACCCATCCGGGTATTCTTATATGCAGGGCAAATTTTGATTTTTTTACCGGAATCACTTTGATTTTCACTTTTCCATCCCAGGGGTAATTGGTTTCCATGGTGAGAGACACATTGCCTTTTTCCAGCGGAATTACTGTATTGCTTCCCACAAATAAATTTACCCAGATGTCTTTGGCAGATTTGGCGTAAATATAATTGCCCAGTGATGCCACCAGGCGGGCAATATTGGCAGGACAGCAGGCGGTTCCAAACCATTCTCTTCTTGCATTTTTGCCGGAGGATGCCAATGGGTTACCATAGAAAAAGCGTTCGCCCGACAGACTTAATCCATCGAGTGCGCCATTGTACAAACTCCTTTCCAGCACATCAATATATTCTGCATTGCCGGTGAGTGCATTCATGCGCTGGTTCCAGAAAACCATGCCCACCGATGCACAGGTTTCGCAATAAGCCTGTTCGTTGGGCAGGTCATAATCGGTAGAAAACCCTTCATTGCTGCCTGCAGAACCAATGCCGCCGGTGATGTACATATTGCGGTACACCACGTCTTCCCATACTCTTCTCATGGCTTTGAGGTAGCCTTCGTCGCCGGTGAGTGCCGCAACATCTGCCGTGCCGGTATAGAGGTACATCGCCCGCACCGCATGACCGGTAATTTCTTTCTGATCTCTTACGGGCACCACATCCTGCGCATAAGCAGTGTCTTTCCAGTCTGTCCAGGTATATCCTTTTGCCAGTTTATGGCCGCGTTCTTCCAGCAGCCAGTGCGCCAGCTTCAGGTATTTTTCATTGTGGGTGTTTTTGTAGAGTTTTACCAGGGCCAGTTCCAGTTCCTGGTGACCGGTTACCCAGTCTTTTTTTCCGGGCCCGAAAAGACCGTCAAAATAGTCGGCCCATTTTATCACTACATCAAGAAATTTTCTTTTGCCGGTAACATCAAAATAGGCGACGGCTGCTTCAATCATATGCCCTGCATTGTAGTCTTCGTGCATGCTCATATCCGTCCAGCGCTGATCCAATCCTTTAAGCGTATACCAGGTATTCAGGTAGCCATCCGGTAACTGTGCGGCGGCAATTTTGTCAATCCACTCATCGCATTTTTTTTCCATCTGCGGATTGGGGTGCGTCTTCAATGAATAGGCCATTGCTTCCAGGGCTTTAAATACATCGCTGTCATCATAGAAAATACCCTCGTGCGCCTCGCCTTTGTTGCGCGCCACTTTTTCAAAATTACGGATGCGCGCAGTGGCGGTTTCCGTCTGGTAAATACAGGCCGCCAGTGTTTTAGTAGCCACTTTATCTATCTTGGGTTTCCAGAAATTATCAGTGATGTTTACCTGCGCAAAATTCACAGGCTCCAGCTGTAAAAAAGAAGATTGCGCGTGAAGCCCTGCATGCGCAATACCCAGTAAAGAAATACCGCTGATAAAACGTTTTAACAGTACTGACATAGAAATATATTTATGATGAAAGACGGAACAAGATAAAATAAAGCGCGGACAATGGAACGCAGATTATTATGATTGCAGAGATATTTTATGATAGGCAACAGTGACGTATAATTTATACTGAAAATTATGACTATCTCAGTTCCTTTTTCAGTAACGTCTCTTCACATAGCTTTTTGCGCAGGATGGAGGACGTTGCGTGATGGAGGTTCAGGATCTGCGATAGAAAGATACTGTAAGCTCCGGATGCGCAACGTCCCCGAAATCAATATTGAAGATTGTTTCGTTTAGACACCCGGTTCACTTATGCAATATAAATTCCGGGAGACATTGCCGGGAAAGAACTTACCCAACCACCGGCGGGCACCTACAGGAGCGGCAATGGAACACAGATTATCAGGATTGCAATGATATTTCATGATAAACAAAAGGCATCCTGATGTGTCCTTAAAATCATAATAATCTGCAATTCATTATACATGGCTGGGTAACCCAAAAAAACCGGCAATAAGCCGGCTTCCGGAAATATTACTGTTAAATTATTTTAATTCAAGCATCACTACAGCAGCAGGTGGCATTTTTACCTGTAAAGCACCTGCTTTTAAAGCAGCGCCGTTAAAGGCCACCGGCTTTATTTTATCGGGGTTGGTAAAAGAATTATAATCCTGCAAACGGCCCGATGAAAGGATGCGGCCCGTAACTGTTTTAAAAGCTGTTCCATCCAGGTCAAGGCTGATATCATTTGTTTTGACAGGATCAATATTGGTGAGTGATACATGCACCACCCCGTTTTTGTCTTTTGAAGCAGACACGGTAATGGCCGGCAATGAATCTGTACCATACACATAGTTAGGGCTGTTTACGGACACCGGAATCAGTGTAGCGTCCTGGTGTACATTGTACATTTCCATTACATGGTAGGTGGGTGTAAGTATCATTTTTTCCTTATCAGTAAGAATAACGGCCTGCAATACATTTACGCACTGTGCCAGGTTGGCGATGCGCAACCGATCTGCATGGTTGTTGAAAATATTCAGCGTCATGCCGGCAATCATGGCATCGCGGATGGTATTCTGCTGGTAAAGAAAACCCGGATTGGTACCCGGTTCAACATCGTACCAACCACCCCACTCGTCTACTACCAGTGCAATTTTTTTCTGTGGATCGTATTTGTCCATTACTGCCGCATGTTTGGTTACCAGCTCCTCCATTTTCCATGCCTGCTTCATGATACCAAAATACTGCTCTGCGGAGAAATCAATGGCCGGGCCTTTTTTACTCCAGTTAAGTACAGAATAATGGTGCATGGCTACCCCACCCAGCATGTGCAGCGGTATATTTTTCATTAATGTTTCTGTCCAGGTATAATCAGCATCACTGGCGCCGGAAGCAATGCGCAGCAGTCCACCACTGTTCTCCCAGTCGGATATAAACGTAGCATATTTACGGTATTCATCTGCATAGTATTCGGGCTTCATATTGCCACCACAGCCCCAGGCTTCGTTGCCAATGCCCCAGAGTTTTACTTTCCATGGTTCTGTACGGCCGTTTTGCTGGCGCAGATCGCTCATAGGACTTTTGCCTTTGAAATTGGTATACTGCACCCAGTCTGCCAGTTCCTGTACGGTGCCGCTGCCCACGTTACCAGATAAATAGGGTTCAGCGCCCAGCAATTCGCACATATTTAGAAAATCGTGCGTGCCAAAACTATTGTCTTCTGTAACGCCTCCCCACCATTTGTTTACCATGGCAGGCCGCTGTGCTTTTGGTCCAATACCATCCTTCCAGTGGTAGGTATCCGCAAAACAACCACCCGGCCAGCGCAGGTTGGGGATCTTCAATTTTTTCAGTGCATCAATGATGTCGTTGCGTACGCCATTGGTATTGGGAATGGTCTTGCTGGTATCGCCTACATAAAAACCACCATAAATACAATGTCCCAGGTGCTCGGCAAAATGGCCATAAATATTACGGTTGATAACAGGCGCTCCACTGCTTTTTAATTGCAGTTTGGCGGTCGGCTGGCTGAATGCCACGGAAGAAGTTAACAATACTGCTGCAGCAATAAAGGTATGTTTCATGCAATCGCTGGTTTAATGAGTGAATTAAATAATCGTGCTAACAAATATAAAATAATAATTGTCAAGTTTACACTTGTTTTTTAGTCGCTCCGGATCTGCTTGATACTACCGGCCGGGAGCGCTTTGTGCCCTGCTGCCGGTACCACTGCCCCAACCTGTTGGCTGCGCCTGCAGGTCTATCAGCAGCAGTCCGCCTTTCATAATGTCTTTGTAGCGGATAAAGTTCCTGGGATACGTTTTGCCGTTCAGCCAAACGGCGCTTATATAAGCTGCTGAATCAGTTTTTTTCCGGCAAACAATCCGGAACTGTTTACCGCCCTGCAAATGAAGGCTGATGCTGTCAAACAAAGGGGTACACAGCTGGTACTCGTCTGAAACGGGATTGACAGGATAGAATCCCATAGCGGCAAAAATATACCAGGCGCTCATTTGTCCTGCATCATCATTGCCGCTTAAACCACCCGGACCGTCAGTATATTCTTCCGCCCGTATTTTAGCTACCGCCTGCTGCGTTTTCCAGGGGGCTGCGGTATAGTTGTACATAAATGGAATCTGGTGACCCGGTTCATTGCCATGCCAGTATTCATTTTTTGCAAACAGGCTGTCCAGCCCGTCTTCCAGTTTTTGGGGGCCACCCATGATGGCTGCCAGCCCGGGCACATCCTGCGGTACATAAAAGCTATATTGACGGGGCGTACCTTCTGTAATATAAGTTTCTCTTGCATCTGCCCGGAAAGGCTGCACCCAGCTGCCATCGGCATAGCGGCCACGCACCATACCTACAGATGTATCAAAAACATTTTTGTAATTGAGACTGCGGCGCCGGAGCAAATTGTAATCGCTTGTTTTTCCAAGGCCTTTTGCTACTACGGCTACGGCATAGTCATCAAAAGCATATTCCAGTGTACGGCTTACCTGTTCTTTTTTGTGAAAAGCCATTGGAACGCTGTCTTCCAGGGGAATGAATCCATACTTCATATAGCTGGTCAGCGCCCGCCTGCTTTTGCCGCCGGCATATTCCGCAGCAGGTGCGCTTATGAAGGCGTTTTTACGCATCAGGTGATAGGCGGCAGTTACATCGAAGCCACGAAGTCCTTTTGCATAGGCTGAGGCAATAAATGCAGATACATGATCACCAATCATGGCGGCGGTGTAATTGTTCCAGCAGGGAAAAATGGGTAACCAGCGTCCTTCCTGTCCCTTCATAACCAGCGACTGTACAAATTCATTTGTCTTTTTTGGTTGGAGTATTTCCAGCAGGGGCAATTGAGCACGGTAAATATCCCACATAGAAAAATCATCGTAGTAATTGCCTGCTGTATGCGTCAGCCGGTAATTGTTGGAAAACCTGGGGTAAGTACCATCTGCATCACTGAACAGGCGCGGATGCTGCATAGCATGGTACATGGCGGTATAGAAAATGTTCTTGTCTTTTTCGTTGCTGGTATTCACCTGCACCTGGCCCAGGGCTTTTTCCCATTGTTGCATTGTTTGGCTGCAGACCTGGTCGAATGACTGCGCTTCGGTTTCTGCGTACAAATTGGCCCTGGCTTTTTCCATACCGCTGAAAGAAGTGCCGATGCGTATGTTAAGTTGCTCATTTTTCTTCAGCCGGAAACCTACAAAAGCGCCGGCGTCTTTCCTGCTGCGGACAGACTTGCCCGTGAGTATCTCCGCACCGCTGAAAACACCACTGCTGCCAATGTGTTTTTCTACCTGTATGTAAAACCAGCCGCTGAAGCCTGCTGGTTGCCCCCAGCCCTGGTAGATGCGGTAAGCAGGGTTATAACCCCATATTATTCCTTTGGCGGTATCTACTTCCACATAGCCCATGGCTTTATCGCTGTTGGGTATAATAAGAAGGTATAGGCTGTCATCGCGGTGGGCGGTAAAACGCATCATGCCACAGCG
>JANPGT010000171.1:0-6455 GCA_031424135.1 Chitinophagaceae bacterium | reverse complement strand
TGCCTGCAGCAGCCCTGCCCGTGGATTTTTTTGTCGTCTTTTTCATGAGCATTTTTTTCATAATAGTCTGTTTGAACAATAGATAGATACAGTGCGGTTGCCGCCAGCCAGGTGCATATCATGCATCATTGACAGCGGGTGTTATGGGCAGTAATGGTATAAGCGTGGAAATAAGAACGGCAGGAAAGTAATGCAGCCATGGGCGCATCGAACTGCCACCGCGGAAGATTGCAAAGCAAGGAACGCGGGCATACGCAGCGCATACACCCGGACAAAAAGCAGTGGCAATTGCAGGCAATTTTTTCATTAATGACAGCCGTTCTGTGTTGTAAAAACAGTTTTTCAGGAGGATAACAGACACGCTGACAAAATTGCAATCGGTTGCATAAATATGGGCAAAAAAAACATTCCCTTGAATGCAGTGCTGCAAATACCGCAGCTATTCTCTTTACCCAAAAAACAACTGTTACTCATTCCCAGGTGTACAGAATGCCCGTGGATACAGCGGCAGCAGTCATTCCGGGGAAACAAGTCACTGGTAGTTTTATTTACCAGCCAACAAAAATTAAATCCTGGGCTAATGTAGGAAAGTATTTTTAAATTGCAACCGATTGCAATTAAAATATCAAAAAAAATCTTTTTTATACCAGCCAGCAGGATTTACGATATTGCCAACGCATGAACAAGGAAATCACCATTTATGATCTCGCCGCTAAATTAGACCTGTCGCCGGCCACGGTAAGCAGGGGCTTAAAAGATCATCCTGCCATCAATAAAAAAACAAAGAAAAGAATTATTGACATGGCGGAAACCCTTGGTTACCGCTCCAATACATTTGCCAGTAATCTCCGGAAAAGAAAAACCAATACCATCGGCGTTATTATTCCCCGCCTGAACAGCCAGTTTGTTGCCTCTGTACTGGGTGCCATGGAAAAGACCGCCAATGATGCCGGTTACAATATTATCGTAAGCCAATCAATGGAATCGGTGGCCCGGGAAATTGCCAATACCAAAACCATGTTCGATAACCGTGTAGACGGCATGCTGGTATCATTGGCGTACGATACCGGCAATTTTGATCACTTCGATAAGTTCATTAAAAGAGGTATACCGATCATTTTTTTTGATCGTGTATACGAAGACAACCGCTGCCTGCGGATTATCATTGACAATTTTAAAAATGCTTATGATATTACTACCCACCTGGCGCAGCAGGGCTGCCGGCGCATCATGCATATTTCGGGCAACCTGAAAAGAAATGTTTATTCTGAACGCTACAAAGGATATCGCCAGGCATTAAAAGACGCCGGCATTGCCTTCCATAAAGATTTACTGCTGACGGGTGAACTGAATGAAGCAGCCGGCATGGAGGCAGCAGCCACCATACTGGCCATGAAAAAAATGCCGGATGCTATCTTTGGTGCCAACGATATGTGCACCGCCAGCTGCATGTATGTATTAAAACAAAACGGACTGCGCATACCGCAGGATATTGCCATTGCAGGCTTTAATAATGATCCTGTCTCAAGAATTGTAGAGCCCAATATTACCACTATCAACTACCCTGCTTACCAGATGGGAGAAATTGCTGCTAAAACGCTTATCAATCATCTTACCTCCGCCGGCAGCATAGATAATACCAATGTTATTATGCTGCGTTCAGAACTGATTATACGGGCCTCTTCGCTGAAAACCCCCAAACAAGCATAAATTACCGCCGTAAACAAGGCATCTGTATGCAACAGGAGAAAGAAATAACGATATACGATATTGCCCGGCAACTGGATATTTCAGCCGCTACGGTAAGCAGGGCCCTTAAAGATCACCAGTCGGTTAACAAAAACACCAAGCGTAAAATTTTTGACCTGGCAAAGCAGCTGGGCTACCGCTCCAACAATTTTGCCAGTAATCTGCGGAACCAGCATACCAAAACCATCGGGGTCATCATACACGAACTGAACAGTCATTTTATTACTTCTGTACTGGCAGGCATAGAAAAAATTACCACCGCCGCAAAATATGACCTCATCATCGGCCATTCGTCTGAAACCTATAAAAAAGAAGTTGCCAATGCGCATAATTTTTTTCATAAAAGAGTAGATGGGTTGATTGTTTCGCTGGCCTATGACACCACCGATCTCTCGCACTTTGATCCTTTCATAAAAAAACGCATCCCGGTGATATTTTTTGACCGCGTAGAAGAAAACAGCCAGGGCACACGCGTAGTGATTGACAATTACCGGGCAGGCTACCAGGCCACACTTCACCTGGCTGAACAGGGTTGCAAAAGAATTGCCCATGTAACTGCCAGTTTAAAGAGAAATGTATATGCAGATCGCCTAAAAGGATATAAAGCCGCATTGAAAGATCAGGATCTCAGTTTTGACAAGGCCCTGCTTTTTGTACACGATTTAAGCGAAGACGCCGCGGTAAAAACTGCCTTAAGAATAATAAAAATGTCCAACCGTCCCGATGGAATTTTCATCACCAATGATTTTTGTGCCGCGGTAATGATGCAGGTATTTAGAGACCACGGACTGCGCATTCCGCAGGATATTGCCATTGTAGGCTTCAACAACGATGTGTTGAGTAAAATTGTAAGTCCCCGGCTAACCACCATCAATTACCCCGGCGTAGAAATGGGCGAAGCGGTGGCCCGTCATTTAATCAATCACCTGCAGGGCGTTGGCAGCATCAATGCTACCAATACCGTAATAATGAAGTCTGAATTGATTGTACGGGAATCTTCGAAGAAAGTTCTTAGTTCTTAGTTTTTAGTCTTTAGTTGCCCCGGCACAACCTTGCGGAAAAATCATTTATGACCCTGTTAACCGGCACCTCTGGCAATACACTGCAAGCCCGGCTGAAAGAACCAAGAACTATGAACTATTAAACTTCTTCGGCCAGTCTTATAGAAGAAGGGGGCCAGATGAAATCTTTGGGATAGCGCCGGAAATAACGGCCCAGGTGAGAGAAAAATTCAGGATAGTCTTTTAATTTGATACCGCGCGATTTTACGGCTACCCAGAAGGCCAGCGAGAAACTCACCAGGAAATTCAGGAAACCAATCAGCAATACACCGCCAACAATCGTAAATAAGTAAGGAAGTGCTACCTGGTGATCGAGCCCAAAATAACCAATGGCGGTATTACCCGCAGAAATAGTAATATGTCTTATATCAAAGGGAATACCCAAAAACTTACCTAACGGACCTGCACATCCCAAAAAGAAACCCAGGCAAATACTGCCGGTAAGGGCACCTGCACTGGTATCTACCATTTTCACCAGCCGGTCCAGCCTCTTTGTACTCATGGTATTTACAAATACCGGGTGGCTTTTGATGCGTTCAGAGATGCGTCCATACACTACATGATTGTCAACATACCCTGCAATCAATCCGCTCAGGAAAAGGAAAAAGCCGGTAAAGCAGGCATATAACAATGCAAGGCTGTGAAAAGGATGCTGATCAGCCAGCAGTTTGGCCGCCGCCGCGCCTTCGGCAATCTTATAACCTGTTGCCAGCTTAAATACCCAGGCCAGCGCATAGGTGAGCGGAAAAACAATCACCAGGTTACCCGCAAAAGAAGCAATCTGGCTACGGCTTACCTTGGCCACCGTAATGGCCAGGTGGCGCAGATCTGGCCTGGCGCCCTGCTTCTGCACATCCAGCGAACTGGCCACTGCCGAAGCGGTGTACGCCGGTTGCTTGGTTGCCAGGGTAGTATTGGTTTGATCCATCATCACAAAACCTGCAGCATAGTTGGTACCATAGGCAGCGCCCTGCCAGAAAATAGGCAGGTGAATAACGCTTAATAAATTCTTGATGATAGCCACAAAAGAAACAATTATACCGCCGCCCATGGCACTTCTGAAAAGTACCCGGAAATCTTTCTTTGTTGAGCTGATGTATTTCTCCCCCTTCTTACCCTTGTGTTCAGCAATCTGGTAGGCCAGCAAACCTAGATTGGTTGACAGGAACTCTCCCAAACTGTTTTTCTTATTCTCGTTGCGGATAACCGTAATAAAATAATCTACAAACCTGTCTGTATTAAACACATTGTCTGCGTCCAGTGCATCAATAATAATCAGCATACGTTCTACCTGCTCTTCGCGGCGCACCATCACAAATGTTTGTGCCAGGCTGGTGCCGTATTGAAGGCGCTGATCCTTTACCCACTGGTTGCTTTGACGGCAGTTGTACAGGTTTTCCTGGATATTAGTAAGCAATAAGCGCCGCTCATCGGGCAGCAGGCTGCTCCCTTTTTCAATATACATGTTTACCAGCCTGTTTTGTTCAATAAAAGGCTGGATAGCATCAGTAAAATCTTTATACCGCGCCGCCACCTCTTTTTCCATGCTGAGCGTAACCATACGGTAAGATAAAATCTGCAGCGACTGGTTCAGCTGGCGGGTAAGCGCCGCTTCGGTCAAGTTAACATGAATGCCGAGCAACTCAAAAAAACTTTTCCAGAGTTCGCGGTCAATGCCGGCTACCCAGGTATAGTCTGTCTTCTTATAAAACACGTGGCTGATTACATACAGAAAATCGTTGGGCAGCTGAAGTGCAGGCAGGAATTTATGTTTTATCTTACCAATCAGCTCCTGTACAAAGCCCCTGGAGCTAACAATGCCGCTTTCAGTAAGCGCTGTGCTGAGGTTGCTGTTCATAAACTGGCTGAGCAATGATTTGCGCAGCGCAAAAAGCATCGAACGATCCTGCTGCAGCTGAAACAACACCCCTTTGAAACGCAGTTCCGCTTCTTCAATATTTTTATAGCGGGAAGGGCGGATCTTCTTTACCAGTTCTACCAGGTAATCCAGCCCCCGGTTGCTGCTGTTCAAAGAAAGCACGATGGCTTTTCCCTTGTCTTCAACAGGGGTACTCGTCTTTCTCCTTTGCAGCAGTTTGAACATGATGGTAATTGCGTGAAAATTATGCCAGAAAATGGTTTCCTGATGATTTAAGACAATCTCTTTGTCAGAAATGTTGCAAACACTGGCATTATGTAATCATTATTTATATTTTTGCTGAAATTACTATGTATGTTATCGTATAAAGAACAACCAGGGACGTTAATGGAGGAGGATGTGCTGCTGGATACTTCACTGGAAAAATCCTGCCAGCTGATTGTCTGGAACGATGATGTAAACACCTTTGAATGGGTGATTGAAACCCTGGTGGATATCTGCGGCCATAGCCCAGAACAAGCTGAACAATGTGCCCTGATCATCCACAGCCAGGGCAAATATGCAGTAAAATATGGCAGTTACGAAACCCTGAAGCCGCTCTGCGAAGCCATTACAGACCGGGGGATTAGTGCTACGGTGGAAGTAACCGCTGAATGACAGGAATGGGGGATTAGGAATTGGGAATAGGCCCTAAGCCATAACCATATTCTATTGCCTTCAACATTTTTCATATCGCAAACTTTGCGTTTTATAGCTCATAGCTCAAGGCTAATAGCTCAAAGCTTCCCTTATGTCTTTATTCGCCCTAAGTAAAGAACTCATTTTTCCCCCGGTACATTTAAGCGAACCGGACGGCCTGCTGGCAATGGGCGGCGATCTCTCTACCGAACGTTTGTTACTGGCCTATCGCAGCGGCATCTTTCCCTGGTTTGATGGCGATACCCCTCTTTGGTGGAGCCCTGATCCCCGTTTTGTGCTTTTCCCCCCTGAACTGAAAGTGAGCAAAAGCATGAAAGTACTGATGAAAAGAAACGCCTTTGAATTCACTGTAAACAAGGCCTTCGCGGAAGTAATCAATAACTGCAAAACCAGTCCGCGCAAAGACCAGGAAGGCACCTGGATTACCGAAGAAGTAAAAGCCGCTTATATATTACTGCACCAGCTGGGCCATGCGCATAGTGCAGAAGCCTGGTGCAACGGGCTATTGGTGGGGGGCTGCTATGGCATACGCATGGGCAAAGCCTTTTTTGGCGAAAGCATGTTCAGCAAAATGGCAAACGCCAGCAAGTACGCTTTTATCAACTACGCCCAGCTGTTACAAAATGAAAACATACAGTTAATAGACTGCCAGGTGTATACGCCCCACCTGGAAAGCCTGGGCGCCCGGATGATTGACCGCGAAGATTTCATGCAATTGCTTGACCAGCTTATTCCCTGACCGGTTTTCAACCACTATTAATAAATCCAGTATAATCACTGCAGATGGGGCCATCCTGTATCAATTTCGCGCAGTAAGTGTATCATAAACGAACAAAGAACGAAATCCGCTACCCTTCAATGAGCTGTTAGCCAAGCCCGTCGCCGGCTGGCATATTTTTCTATAGTAAGTATCATCATACCATTGCCATGATAAAAAACTATTTCAAAATTGCCTGGCGGAACCTTACCCGCAACAAAGCTTTTTCCGCCATTAATATATTGGGGCTTTCATTGGGCATCACCTGCAGCCTGCTTATTATGCTTTGGGTAAACGACGAACGCGCAGT
>JANPGT010000170.1:0-2903 GCA_031424135.1 Chitinophagaceae bacterium | reverse complement strand
AGCCGGCCAATGCAGCACAGGCTGTTTAAGAACGATGGCAAAGGAAATTTTACGCTGGATGCAGCCGCTTTTCCGGCCAGCGGTATGAATACATCGGTAGCCATTGCCAATGACTTTAACCACGATGGGTTTGCCGATCTTTTTGTAGGCGGCAGAAGTGTTTCACGCGAATACGGAACTACGCCCGCCAGTTACCTCTACGTAAATGACGGCAACGGCCATTTTACAGACATGGCAAAAACAGCCAATCCGGATATTGCTGCCATCGGCATGGTAACCAGCGCTGTATGGATAGATATCAGTGGAGATAAAGACAAAGAACTGGTCATTGCAGGCGAATGGATGTATCCCCGCGCATTTGCTTTCAAGGCAGGCCGATTTGAAGAAATCAGCACCAGCCTTACTAACCTTAACGGTTGGTGGCAAACCCTGGCAGCTGCCGACATGGACGGCGATGGACGGGAAGACCTGGTACTGGGAAATATCGGGGAAAATTTCTACCTGCATCCTGATCAGCAACATCCTGTAAAATTATGGATGAGCGATTTTGATAAAAATGAATCGAATGATTTGGTATTAACGCGTACGGTCAACAATAAAGACATGCCCGTTTTTTTAAAACACGATGTAGAAGAACTGCTGCCGTCCATTAAAAAGAAAAACCTGCGGCATCATCTCTTTGCCGAAAAAACCATCCAGGAATTGTTCACGCCGGAGCAGTTGGCCAATGCAAAAACAAGGATTTTTAATTACGCCAGTTCCTGTATCGCTTATAATGAGGGCCAGGGAAAATTCAGCCTGGTGACACTGCCACCCATGGTGCAGCTGTCTTCCGTTAACGCGGTAGATTGTGCAGATATTGACGGCGATGGCAAAAAGGATTTGATCATAGGGGGTAATAAATTCTGGTTCCCCACCCAATTTGGAAGATTGGATGCCAGCCTGGGATCTGTACTTATCAATAAAGGAAATAGAACATTCTCGTGGTTGTATCCAAATCAGTCGGGACTGAATCTTACGGGAGAAATAAAGGATATTGTACACATCAGCAGCGCTGGTAAAACCCGTTTCTTATTTCTCCTGAACGATGAAATACCGGTAATGTTCCAGGTGGCAGGCAGGCAAACAACAACAAAGTAACCAGGTGCGCATACAATGCGGGAAAGTATTGTACGCCAAACTTGTAACGGAGCTATATATATGAGTAAGGGCAAAAGCGTTTTATTTTTAACTGCTGCTGGTTTTTTATTCCTGGTATCGTTTTCAGGATGTAATCCCCTGCCTGAAAAACAGGCATCGTTTACAGTACGGGATGATAAGGCTACCGGCCTGCATTTTACCAACCACTTAACGCCCACTGCTGATTTCAATCTTTTTAATTACATGTATTTCTACAATGGCGGTGGTGTGGGTGCTGCTGATTTTAATAACGATGGCCTCATAGATCTTTTTTTTACTGCCAACCAGGGGAAGAATCAACTTTTCCTGAATAAGGGCCAACTACAGTTTACAGATATTACCCTGCAGACAGGCATTCCCTACGACAGCGGATGGTCAACCGGTGTTTCTGTTACAGATATCAACAACGACGGGCTGATGGATATTTATGTGTGCAGGGTAGGACAGATGAAAGGGCTGCCCCAAAGCCATAACCTGCTGTTGCTGTGTACAGGGATTGATAAAAACGGCATTCCTGCTTACCGCGAAGCATCACAGGAGTATGGCCTGGCATTTTCGGGTTTCAGTACCCAGGCGGTATTTTTTGACTATGATAATGATGGCGACCTTGATATGTACCTGCTGAACCACACTATCCACAACAATGGTACTTTCGGGGTGCGTGAAGGATTGCTGAAGACCTATAACGCTGTTTCAGGAGACCGGATTTACCGCAATGATGGCGGGCATTTTTCTGATGTAACCGCCTCCACTGGCATCCACTCTTCTGTTATCGGTTATGGATTGGGGGTAGTAGTGGCAGATATTAATATGGATGGTTACCCGGATATTTATGTAGGTAACGACTTTCATGAAAATGACTACCTCTACATTAACCGGGGCGATGGCCATTTTGCCGATGAAATAACAGACAGGGTGATGCATACCAGCCAGTTTTCTATGGGCGTGGACGCAGCAGATGCCAATAACGACGGTCTGCCGGAGATCGTGTCCATGGACATGCTGCCTTCAGATCGTTATATTCTGAAGCGGTCGCTGGGCGAAGATGAATATGATGTATTTTATCATAAGATTGATTACGGCTATAATTACCAGTATACCCGTAATAACCTGCAGTATAACCGTGGCAACGGCATGTTCAGCGAATTAGGTCTCTATGCCGGCGTGGCCGCTACCGACTGGAGCTGGGCGCCGCTGTGGATGGATTTTGACAACGATGGTAAAAAGGATTTGTTTATTTCTAACGGCATTCCCAAGCGGATGAATGATATCGACTATATCAATTTTATTTCCAACGGCGAGGTACAGCAAAAAATAAAAGCCAATGCCATGGGTGATAAAGACATGGCGCTGATTGATAAGTTTCCGCAGATAAAAATCCCCAACCGGTTTTTTCACAACGGTGGAGACCTGAAGTTTGATGATATAGCCGCTGGTATAGAAGGAGAAATGCCCTCTTATTCAAACGGGGCTGTATACGCAGATTTTGACAATGACGGTGATTTGGATATAGTGGTAAACAATATTGACGAGCCTGTACTGCTTTACCAGAATCGAAACAATGACAGTGGCAGCAGACCAGCGGTAGAAATAAAGCTGAAAGGAGCGGCTACCAATATCAACGCAGTGGGCGCTAAGGTGATTTTATATGCAAATGGCGGCATCCAAACCTATGAAAAATATCCGGTCCGGGGTTTTATGTCGAGCATGGAAACACCCCTGCA
>JANPGT010000169.1:0-16077 GCA_031424135.1 Chitinophagaceae bacterium | reverse complement strand
CTGGTGAATTAGTTCCTGCGCCGGGTGTATATGGAGTCCACTTGTATGATATTCGCTTATTTAAAGCAATGGAGATATAGGTCAATGAATTGAGACACGGTAGGCATCAATTCAATTGCAAAAGGGTCAGGATAGAAATCCAGCCCCTTCATAGTTCAATAACTGGGAAAACTTGGTTAAAAGCATATAAAGTGGCAATAGGTACTTTTACATGATTTTACTTTAGTGCTATACAAATCTCACAATTGTTTATTCGCTCTCAAAGGCTGCTAGAATAAAATGGATCTCAGTGACTGAAATAATGCTGTCCAATCTGTCCTTCTTCGCCTTCCCGACAATTTTGTTTAATGTTTTTGAAGGAATTGTCGAAATATCTGATAGTAATTGAAAATACTTGCTGTCTGATATTAAGTAATGCAACTGCATTAGTAGTGCTACGCATGATTCAAAGTAAAAACGGCATAGTTTTATTATTGGTGATTACCGAATAATATAAAATATAAATTATGTTTATCGGTAACGCCATCAGGAAAATTATCACTCTTTCAGTATTGTCAGCAGTTATATTTATTGCCAATTCCTCATGCAATAACGGTACTTCTACCAATACTCAATCGGATTCAACAGCAGTGAAGACTGATTCCAATAAGTTGTCCGGAACGAAAATGCTTAAACCAAATGGACCAAAGCCGGATTGGGCACCAGGTATACATCCTGAAATGCAGGCAGTCATTGAAAAATTGGTTAGTTACAATGCCCCCGCAATAGAGACTTTGGCGGCTGCCGATGCGCGGAAAAATCCTACACCTGCTACCGCTGTGATGGACCTGATAAAGGAAAATAATATTCAGGTTCCTTTACCTGAAGTAGACACTATGGGTGTAGATATTCCTGTAACCAATGGCTCGGTACATTTAAGAATATATACCCCAAAGGCTGTGATGAAAATGTACCCGATGATTTTATATATACATGGCGGCGGTTGGGTTATTGCCGACATAAACACCTATGATGCATCGGCCGCTTCCATCGCGGAACAGACCGGGTCAGTCGTCGTATCAGTAAACTACCGCCAGGGCCCGGAATTTAAATTCCCAATTGCCCATAATGACTGTTTTACTGCCTACAAATGGATGCTGGCAAACGCTTCCACCATCAAAGGTGACACAGCCAGGGTGGGTTTATTGGGTGAAAGTGCGGGTGGTAACCTGGCTGCCAACGTTGCCATTATGGCCAGGGACAAACATATTAAAATGCCACTGGCCGAAGTATTGGTCTATCCTATTGCACAGAGCAATATGAACACAGCTGCTTATACAAAAAATGCCATTGCCAAGCCATTGAATAAAGCGATGATGGGTTGGTTTTATACAAATTATTTGCCATCGATGGCGTCTGCAAATGATCCAAGGATTGATTTAACCAGGGCGAATCTAACAGGACTGCCGCGCACGGCAATTATTACCGCCGAATATGATCCATTACAGTCCGATGGACAAATGTTAATGGAAAAAATGAAAGCTGCCGGCGTTGAGGTGAGTTATAAAAATTATGATGGTGTCACCCACGAGTTTTTTGGTATGGCTGCAATTGTACCGGAAGCAAAGCAGGCGCAGGCTTTCGCAGCAGACCAATTAAACAAAGCGTTTGGAAAGTAAGCATTTGAAATTTCCAGTGTACCCGTTCTGCCGACAAATTTCCCCAACAGCCTTTTGAGATGAGGAAAATTTATGACAATGGAGTCTTTATTGAGAATGGTTTATCAATGTACACTCATATACATTAAGGAAAAAAAAAGAAGTTTCATGAATTTTAAAAAATGTTCGCTGCTTCAATCCGTAATTGAATTTTATCCGTAGCTATTATACCCTGCCCATAATCTTACAAAAAAGTTTACCTCTTTTCACTTTCACACCAACCAGTAATCAAACTATTAATCATTTAAAAAACTTATTATGGCAAAAGAGCATCAGATTCAGAACGAAACGGAATCTAATCGTACGATTATCCAGTCTGTGTCGAGAAGAAAATTTCTTGGCTATGCTGGTCTTGCATCCGGGCTGGCACTGGTAGCGGCCTGTAAAAAGGATGATGGGGGAACGACTACCAGCATGGGGGTCGATCTGGGAAGTGGTGATACGGGCATCCTGAATTATGCCTATGCGCTGGAGCAGCTGGAAGCAGCCTTTTATATACAGGTAGCTTTAACGCCTTACAGCGGGATAACAGATGCGGAGAAGCTCCTGTTAACTGATATACGCGATCATGAAGTAGCACACAGGGAATTTTTTAAAAAGGCGCTGGGTGCTTCTGCGATAGGAGGACTGGAAGTAGATTTCAGCAAAATTGATTTTTCCAGCAGGGCCAGTGTACTGGGCACCGCCAAGGCATTTGAGGATTTGGGCGTATCTGCTTATAATGGTGCGGGTAAATTGATTGTAAATCCCGATTACCTGGTCCTTGCCGGTAAAATCGTTTCTGTTGAAGCGAGGCATGCAGCGTATATACGGGATTTGATAAGCCCGGGAAGCTTTGCTGATAATACAGTGCTGGATGCTAATGGACTTGATAAGAGCAGGTTGCCTAATGAGGTATTGCCTATTGCCGGCGCGTATATAAAAACAAAAATAGATGCCAGCCATTTGCCCACTGCTTAATTAATTAACCAATTAAATTTATTGTTATGAATTTGAAGCATATATTAAACGAAATAGAAAAAGTAGACCCTGAAGTGTATGAAAAACTGGATACCCGGAGATCGGCGATGAAAGAGTTCGCACGGGTTAGTGGCAAAATTGCGTTGGCTGCTGTTCCACTTGCCGTTGGTTCAATGTTTAAAAAGGCTTATGGTGGGACAAAGGGCGTAAATGGCACCAATGATACGGTAATAGAAATTTTAAATTATGCCTTGACGTTGGAATACCTCGAAGCAGAATTTTATAATACGGCTGTGTCAAAAGGGACTGCACTTATTCCTGCAGGAGCAGCTGCCAATGCGATTTCAACCATAGCTGGTCATGAAACAGCCCATGTTACGTTTTTAAAGAATGCCATTATGGGCGCAGGGGGCACAGCAGTGGCCAAGCCTACATTCGATTTTTCTGGAGGTAGCGGTAGTGGTACCGGTCCATTCAAGGATGTATTTACTTCCTACCAGCTTTTTCTTGCCGTGGCACAGACTTTTGAAGATACCGGGGTACGGGCATACAAGGGCAGGGCTGCGGAAATTGTGAAAGGCGGTGATTATTTAACAGCCGCATTGAATATCCATTCTGTTGAAGCAAGACATGCGTCTCATATTCGACAGATGCGCAAGGCAAATGGATTTGGAGAGGTTAAACCCTGGATTACCGGGAAAGATACAGGCGGGATAGGCAGCGCCGTGGATGCCAGCTACGCAGGAGAAGAGAATGTTACACAGGGTGGTGTTAATATCACAACGCTTCCCGCAGTAACTGGTACAGTATCGGTAAATGCAGCTACAGAAGCGTTTGATGAACCACTTACAAAGTCCCAGGTGTTGGCGATAGTGGGTCCTTTTATAAAACCATAAAAATCGTTTTTTTCATTTTCGATTGGTTAATCACCCCGGATCTCCGGGGTGATTCTGCATTTCTAATGCTGATTCTTTGTAGATTGAAAAACAAATTCACAACAATTACTGCCTTAGGGCTTTAAGCGACACTAATACTAAATTTCCAGTTTAAACTACTAGATTTTAAAACGATTATATAAATGTTGTTTGATATCCTCATCGCTTCGTTTATTAAGCAACTGATTTATTGGTGTTTTATCCAGTAGTGAATTATTCAAAATCTGTAGAACCTTGTGGGTTAATGCGCTGTTTTTAGCCGTTGCCGAATGATAGCAACAAGTGTATAGCTAATAACAGCAATAGGCACCTCTATTTTGACAGGATTTTCATTTATTCCCCGGGCGTACTTGATTTTAAAGTGTAGTTTTATCTATTTGAAAAAAGTGCCACTTTCCAACCATGTTTATAATGAGATGCAATTTCTTCTGCTGCCAGGTGCAGTTGTTAGTTTAAAAGATGAAGTTTCTGTTCTTGCTGAAAAGTGACGCCAGTTTTGTTTATGGATGGTAACTGTTTTCAAAACTATTGTGCAGCAAACTATCGTCAAACGTCCTTTCAGGGAACTATACCCACCATAATTATTTTACCTGTTTTACTACCTTTACATCACTACCGGAGAAATCCTGATGGCTATCAAGCTTAGATAACCTTCATTAAGAGAAATAATCACTGGCTCAACACCAGTCGATGATCAATTTCATACGCAATAGTAGCCCGCTTCCCTGCAAATTATAGGCCCTTGATTATCACCATAACAAAAAAATCCTGCTGTCCTTCCCTCCAGGTGATTTACGCTAAGCAAATTCCATTCTTTGCTGTGTTCAAACTGCATAGCAAGTTCAGGGTCTTTGTGTGCAATGGTTTTCTCGTCCGGGTTCCCGCCATTCATACAAACAAGCCGATCAAACATCTATTTTAAATTAGAGCTGGGTCCATAACAGTTAATGGGGCCAATAATTACCCATGCATCTGCTATATTGAAACGTGCATACATATCAAGGTTCCACATCAGGTCCGGTTCACGCCAACTGTTTTTACTGTAACAGTTACAGGGCCATACACATAGGGCCATTGAAGTGGAAACACAGGCATTGCAGCTCTGGATCTTTTCCCGGCTATACACATTGCCAATATCCTCATAATCAATTTCCCAGTCTGCGGGCAGGGCCGCAGCCATCCGCAACATCAAAGCCCGGCTTTTGCTGTCAACGCCGGGGCAATTGAATTGCCGCCTGTCTGAACCCGAAATGATTAGAATTCTGAAAGGCCGCTCGTCAGGCACAAGTTTGGCATTTTCATCGTTTGGCTTCATAATTAATAAATTTGCAAGCTGAAAACACCAATTTTCCTACATTTAACACATGGACTGGTGGCATGCGATTGTAGATTATTATAAGTCGATAGGTGAAAAATATCATGTCGACCCTGTTATTTTTGTAGGGATCCATATTGCAGCAACACCTGTTTTTGCCGCAGCAGTATGGTGGCTTATTTACCAAAAGCGAAAGCAAAAATCAATAATATTCCCTGTTTTTATTGCCATCCTGGTATTCAACGCGGCAAATCTGTACCTGATTTTTTTCGGAAAAGGCATTCCACTCTGGATATATGCTTTTGTCGCCGTAACCACCGTTGTCAGCAGTTACTTTACCATACAAAAAATAAGAAAGAAATTATCTGATCAATGAGCGTACCCCGCGGTATAAGACCAATGATTTGTGGTCTGAACAACAAAAGCCCTGGGTATATTACCTGCCCCCTTTGTATTTTTTCAGCGCTTTGTCTGCCTCTGCGTTAAACTTATCAGCGGTTAAAGCGCCTTCAATTTTATAAACAACGGTCCCGTTGCCTTCAATAAACAAATAGGTAGGAAAACCCGCCACCTGGTATTTTTCTGCCAGGGCAATACCCTCTCCTTTTTCAGCGTCAAGCATGTAATTAACGAAACTGGCATTGAATTTATCAGCCACACTGGGTTGGGTAAAGACATTTTTTGCCATTGCCTTGCAGGGGCCACACCAAACTGCATAAATGTCTACAAAAATAAGTTTGTTTTCAGTTTTCGACTTCGCCAGCATCTCACTCCAGGTTCCTTTATCGAAATTGATATTCTGGGCGGACAAGTACCTGGAGGAAAGCAATATTACTACGGAGAAAAATATACGATTCATCATATAAACAGGTTTACTATTAAAGTTTTGAGATGGTAGCTTTAAGTAAATCGCTTAATATAGCATCTGCTTTACCGGCCACTTCAATGATCTCGCTGATATTGACCGGCATCAAATTATCGGGATCACATTCGTCGGTAATTACGCTGATGGCGGCGCAGGGCAGTCCTATATGATTTGCAACAATTACTTCGGGAACCGTACTCATGCCTACCATATCAGCGCCCATAGACCGCAGGTGCCGGTATTCGGCCCTGGTTTCCAGGTTAGGCCCCATAACGGATACGTACACCCCTTTTTTTAGTGATATTCCCTGCTTTTTTGCAGTGTCCAGTAATAACTGGTTCAAATGAGTGCTGTAGGGCTGACTGAGATCTACAAAGCGGTTGCCAAATGCGGGATCATTTAAACCACGCAATGGGTTTTCCGGCAACAGGTTGATATGGTCGTCCAGCAAAACCAAATCGCCTTTTTTATAACTGCTGTTCATACCACCAGCAGCATTGCTGAGGAATAGCTGCTGAATACCCAGTAATCTTAACACCCGCACCGGGAAAGTAATTTCCTGCATACTATAGCCCTCATAAAAATGGAAACGTCCCTGCATTGCGATAACTTTCTGATTCCCCACTTTGCCCAACACCAATTGACCTTTGTGAAATTCAACCGTGGCGACCGGGAAATAAGGGATCTCGTGATAAGGGATCGTTGCTTCCACTTCCATTTCGCTGATAAAAGAGCCAAGCCCTGTGCCGAGAACAATTCCAATGCCCGCTCCGCTGAAATTTCTCGTCCCGAGGAACTCAGCAGAAACCCTTATTTTTTCCAGTAAATCAACCATAATACAATAATTTTCAACGCTGTCTAAAACCAATAGGGCTGGTTAAACGTAGTTAAATCTATGAAAAGAATGTTATTTTTAGCATATATGATTTCTAGTGGTGTACTGGTTACTGCCCATGCTAATAATAACGTAAAACAGTTATCCGTGGATGTATATGTAATTGAAGTTTCCCAGGCGCTGTTACTGGCCGCAAAAACCAGGGAATCCACTGATTCATTAACAAGCATTCTCCGGGGGATCAGGGCCGGGGAACTCGAAAAACAGCTGGTATCCGACAATCAGAAAAAAGCATTCTGGATCAATATTTACAATGCATATACGCAAATCATCCTGACTAAAAACCCGGACCAATACAAAAAAAGAAGCAGTTTTTTTGGAAGCAGGCAAATAGCGATTGCTGGAAGGAATCTTAGCCTGGACGATATTGAACATGGGATTCTCCGGCATTCCAGGGTAAAATGGAGCCTAGGTTATTTCAGTAAACTTTTTCCTGGAGCTTTCGAAAAGACAAACAGGGTAAGCAAAGTCGATTATCGCATTCATTTTGCATTAAACTGTGGTGCAAAAAGTTGTCCGCCCATTGCTTTTTATAAACCGGAAATACTGGATAAGCAGCTGGATATGGCAACAAAAGTTTACCTGAAAGGTGAATCTGAGTACAGGGAAAAAGAGAACAAAGTTTATGTGCCGGCCTTAATGGGATGGTTCAGACGTGATTTTGGAGGAAAGAAAAAAATGAAAGTGTTACTGGCTGATCTAAGTATTATTCCCGCAGGGCGAAACCCATCGGTCAAATTCAAAAAATATGACTGGAATTTATATCTGGAAAATTATAAAAATGAATAATCATGGATAACCATTATTACAATGCGGCAGATCTTGCAAAATTTGGATCTGTCAGTGAATTTCAAAAAGACATGGGTGATAAATTTTTTGGATGGTACACAGAAGTTTTTAAAGACAGTAACCTGTCGGCGAGGGAAAAATCGCTGATTGCGCTGGCGGTCGCACACGCCGTACAATGCCCTTATTGTATAGACGCCTATAGTAGTGATGCATTTGAAAAAGGCTGGAGTGAAAGCCAGATGATGGAAGCCGTGCACGTGGCCGCAGCCATCAAAGGTGGCGCAGCACTGGTGCATGGTGTGCAAATGATGAATAAAGTAAAGGAAATAGCGATGTAGCCCATTTTTTAAAAAGAATAGTTTTCAATGAAATCACTGAAAGCACAGGGTCATTTTTTAGCAGATACCAGCCACCAGGTAGAAGTCCTGGAGCATGGCAGCAATGATGCGGCATACCGGCTGATTCCTTTTCAACAAAAAATGGAAGGCATTGGCATGTATCCATTAAAACCAACTGGGATTGAAATATTCCAGGTGAATATTGGAAAAATGTGTAACCAGGTTTGCAAACATTGTCACGTAGATGCAGGGCCCGATCGGAAAGAAATCATGACAAGGCAAACCATGGAACTATGCCTGGATGTGCTCTCCCATAGTTCTATTAAGACAGTAGATCTTACTGGCGGAGCACCTGAAATGAACCCGGATTTTCGCTGGTTCGTGGAGGAGATAACAAAATTAGGCAAGCATATTATTGTTCGTTGCAACCTCACCATTATCCTGGCCAATAAAAAATATAATGACCTGCCGGCGTTTTATAAAAAGCATGCTATTGAAATAGCCTCCTCCCTGCCATTTTATACGGCAGACAGAACCGATCGGCAGCGCGGCGATGGTGTTTTTGAAGATTCTGTAAAAGCATTGCAGCTGTTAAATGCCGTTGGATATGGGCAGGAAGGAACGGGCCTTGTGCTAAATCTTGTCTACAATCCTGCAGGTGCATTCTTACCGCCTGCACAGGTCGCACTGGAAAAAGAATACAAGGATGCATTGAAAAAGCAATTCGGAATCGAATTCAATAACCTTTTTGCCATTACCAATATGCCCATCAGCCGGTATCTTGATTACCTGCTCCAAAGCGGCAATTATGAAAAATACATGGAGAAACTGATTGCCGCCTTTAACCCGGCAGCTGCAACCGGGGTGATGTGCCGCAATACAATTTCTGTAGGCTGGGACGGTTATTTATATGATTGTGATTTTAACCAGATGCTTGATATGAAAGTAGATTGCAGCAAAAAGCAGCACCTGTCGTCTTTTGATATAACTGCGCTAAACAACCGGATGATCATTGTTAACCAGCATTGCTATGGTTGTACTGCAGGCGCAGGTTCAAGCTGTGGTGGTACAGTAGCAGAATAAATTTATCCCATGCTGGAAAATGCAGCTATCATTATTTTCGTGCGCCACCCCGAGTTGGGTAAAGTGAAAACAAGGCTTGCTGCCACTATTGGTAACGAAAAAGCACTGGCCGTTTATGAATTCCTGCTATTGCATACATACAAACTGATTGAAAATATTAGAATCCCGGTGTTTATCTATTATGCTGACCAAATTGTACAGGAGGATTTATGGATAGGCGCCAGCATTCATAAAAAATTACAGCAGGGGGAAGACCTGGGTGAAAAAATGGCCAATGCTTTCCAGGAAGTGCTAAACGGAGGTTATAAAAAAGTGGTTATTATCGGCAGTGACTGCTATGAGCTGACGACTGGATTAATCGTGGAGGCATTTGAAATGCTTGAAAGCGTTGATATCGTTATTGGACCAGCAAAAGATGGAGGCTATTATTTATTAGGAATGAAAGCACCATTTAAAGATTTGTTCAGCAATATGGAATGGAGCGTAGCTACTGTCTTCGGTACTACGATGCAACGGGTTCGAAATACACAATGCAGTGTGGAGGTACTTACAATATTAAATGATGTGGACACAGAAGAGGATATTAACTTTTCGTATCAATGAACTTGTAGATGAAAAAATACGCAGCGGAATTTACCGGTACTTTTATTCTGGTTTTTTGCGGTACGGGCGCTGTGGTGATTGATCAGCAAACCCATGGTGCAGTAACGCATGTTGGAGTCTCCATGACTTTTGGTTTGGTAGTAATGAGTCTTATTTATGCACTGGGAGATATTTCAGGGGCGCATCTTAACCCCGCCGTTACCATCGCCTTTACCGTGGCCAAAAGATTTAGCCTGAAACAGGTAGTGCCCTATATTGCCAGCCAGATTACAGGGGCATTGGCTGCCAGCGCCACTTTAAAAATGCTATTTCCCGGCAATATGTTTTTAGGCGCTACAATGCCAGCCGGTTCGGAGATGCAATCTTTTATCCTTGAATTATTGCTCACGTTCTTTTTAATGTTGGTGATTATCAACGTGGCTACTGGCAGCAAAGAGCAGGGTATGTTTGCAGGACTAGCCATCGGCAATGTGGTTTTACTGGAAGCCATGTTTGCAGGCCCTGTCAGCGGCGCATCCATGAATCCTGCCAGATCGATCGGGCCTGCCCTTATTTCTTTACACCCGGAGCATTTATGGATTTATTTAACTGCACCGGTTGCCGGGGCCATATTATCTATCTATTGCTGGAACTATTTAAAAAATAAATAAGATAGAAAATTATGAGTACTACCTACCTTGAAACAACACGAAACGTATACAAAGAAGCGGCGGAAAACCCACAAGTGGGCTTATGCTGTACCACTACGCCAGTATGGCAATTGCCCGGCTTGGATATGCCCAAGCGGATGCTTGAGATGAATTACGGTTGTGGTAGTACCGTAAATCCCCGGGACCTTGTCAACAAGCCTAAAATATTATATGTAGGCGTTGGCGGGGGGATGGAACTGCTGCAGTTTGCATACTTCAGCAGGCAGCAGGCGGGTGTGGTGGGCATTGATGTAGTCGATGAAATGATAGATGCCTGCAAAAAAAATTTCAGTGAAGCGGAAAAAATAAATTCCTGGTTCCAATCTTCTTTTGTTGAATTGCGGAAGGGAGATGCGTTGCAATTGCCGGTGGAAGACAACAGCATTGATGTGGCGGCGCAAAACTGTTTGTTCAATATTTTTAAGCAGGATGAACTGAAAAAGGCGTTAAAGGAAATGTACCGGGTGTTGAAACCGCATGGCAGGCTGGTGCTGAGCGACCCTATTTGTGAAACTATTATACCAGATCATCTGAAAGATGACGACCGCCTCAGGGCTTTATGCCTCAGCGGCGCGTTGCCATTACAGGAATATATCCAGATGATTACAGCTATTGGCTTTGGCACCATTGAAATAAGGGCGCGGAGACCGTACCGTGTGCTGGATCCTAAAAATTATGATACGGATACCCTTTTATTTATTGAAAGTGTAGAAGTTTGTGCCATTAAAGACCCGATGCCACCAGACGGTCCTTGTATTTTCACCGGCAAGACGGCCATCTATTACGGAGCCGAAGATAATTTTGATGATCATAAGGGGCATCTATTATTACCCAACCAGCCACTGGCTGTTTGCGATAAGACAGCGGGCAACCTGGCTAAGTTAAAAAGAGACGATATTTACATTTCGGGGTCTACCTGGTTTTATGATGGGGGCGGTTGCTGCTAATAAAAATAGCCACTGGTTTACAAAATTATTAAAATATTGATTCGCCTGGGCCCGCTGTTCTATTGCCGGAAAAACCAGCATTATTTGCGCAGGTAATATGGTGGGCTATATAATGTTTATGGCACCTGCCATATCAGGATAGTTATTACATTTCTTCGTGCTATACCCGCTTAAAAAGCTGATGCGCCAAAAAATAAAAAGGAACGGTATTTTATAATTCAGTGATGTTCGGCAGCCTGCTTTTGCTTTCTTCTGCTTATTGGATCTTTATAAACATAATAAGCCTTCTGTTTATACAGGTATTTTTCTGCAAGCAGTTGTTTGTATGGCGCCTGTTTTCGCGGCTGGATATCCTGCCTGGAAGGATGGTGCGGGAAAAACCGGTAATTTATTTGATTCTGTCGCGCGGCCAAAGAAAGCTGGTTACAGACCTTATCGGTTTTTAGCGTATTTTATTCAGGCCCAGCATACCAATCATCCAATCGGGAAGTGGTTTATCTGCATCTCTTTTTCTAAGGTTCAGATACAATCCCATCATTTTGAAAATGGGCACTTTATGGGTTTCGACCAATTCTATCAAGGTTCCGTCCGGATCTTCTACATAGCAAAATCTGCCAGCTGCACTACCCATCGGGAAAGAATCTTGACTATCTACCGAAAATGGGTATCCGCTACTACCGAACCGTGCTTTCAGTGCATCCATCTGTAATACGTCAAAACATAAATGGATAAACCCACAATCACCCCAAAACCTGTTTTCAAATATTTTTCGGGGAATGCTTTCTTTTATTTCCAGCAATTCAATCTGCACAGCCCCCAGCAATTTGCTGAAAGCACCTTTGCCAGACGGCTCTTTTTTGAGCAACACCCTGCTGAATACCCGGCCCTGATGATGACTATCAGGACCATCTGTCAAAGGTGCTGTTCCCATATAAGTTATCTCATCAATCCCAAGTAATTCTTTATAGAAATGAAGGGATTTTTCCATATTGCTTACACCTATTACAGCACCCACTACACCACCGCAAATGCTGCTATCTTTTTTAAACCAATCATCACCTTCCACAATTTCAAAATAATTGCCGAAAATATCACTGAGCCAAAAATGAGGCCTGTCATTCGGTGCCGTCATTACCGGGGTCAAGGTTACATTTTTATTTGATGAGAAAAACGCATGGGCGCCTTTTACATCCCTGGATTTAATTTTCAATGCAAAAATACCCAGATCACCCAAACGCGGTTCATGCAGCGGTAGCATGGGTGCTCGTGAAATAAACTGCCAGATTTCAAAACCACCGCCACCAGCCATGTTCAATGATAAAATAGCATGCCTGGTATGTTCCTCCTTACCTGTATAGCGCGTCATAAGGGTGGCAGGTGCCCTGTCTTCAAAAATCAATGCGTTCATACCAAACAGATCCCTGTATAAAAATTTCGCCTGTACAGCATCGGCAACTCCGATACCTGCCTGCTGAATACCGGTAATATATTGTGCCATCTAATTTTCAGTTGTCTTTGAAATGAAAATTACGGAATAAAGCGGTAGCCCGATTGTAAGTGCTTACCTGTAATTCAACAGCTCTCTGTATTTGTTTACCATTTCATCCTGGGTAGCGCCATTTTTATAGAGCTGTATGATGGTATAGTTGGCTTTTTGAACCGCATACCAGGAATTGGTCTCATATTTACGGGCGGAGACCAGGGCTTTTGCGGGTAGGATTTTGTACTTTGCCAGTTTTCTTGCTCTTTCTATGAACTCGTAATCTTCCATAATTCGCATGGACGCGTTGAAACCACCCATGCTGTCGAAAATTTTTTTTTCTGCAAACAATGTCTGGTCGCCACCATAACACATAAACAAATCGAACCTGGTAAAAAAAGCGTTTAGTTTCAGCACAAATTTATTGCTGTCAAATTTGGTTTGATAACGACCGAACAGGAAGCCGTCCGCTACGCTTTTTTCAATATCGGAAGGAAATGTGGTTGGTGGAAAAGTATCGGCATGAACAAAATACAATATATCACCATTGGCAACCGATGCACCATAATTCATTTGTGCTGCGCGGCCTTTTTCAGGCGACAAAACTGCGCTAGCACCTGCATTTTCGGCTAGCTCCATCGTTTTGTCAGTACTTCCTCCGTCAGACACGATGATCTCTGCATGAGCATTGCCACCGCTCTTCTTTAGATATTCTACAAGTGATGCAATATTTTCCTGCTCATTAAGTGAGGGAATCACTATTGAAATCATGCTTAAAGTTACTGGTTTCAGGCCTGCCTTGCTGCTGTTTGGGGAGTAGAATTCCCTTCTTTTCGTAAACGTCCTGCCCCGGCACTTAAGGGGTGCTTACGATGTAATCCGGAATGGGTTTGGGCTTTTTTGGGGAATTGGGTGACAGGCCAGGGTGGGCGAAGTCATAAATCTGGGAATAGGTAATTTTTAAATTGATTTGTGTTTGTGCTGTTGTTAGCGGATCGCCTCATAATGCCGAAAGTATATGCTGTAATAACTGCACACATTGGCGCGCGTTTTTATTGGTTTCTTCCACCATATACCTGATAAAATCACTTTGCTCCGCCATTGTGGTATGGTTAATAAGTATCATTTTGAGTCTTTCCGGCAGTTGCAGGTTCCCGGCACAAATGGCTTTTATTTCCCTGCCTATCACAATGGCTGATATGGCTTCCAGTGTTTTGGTATCATTTTCGTCTTGCATGCAAATTGACTAAAGGGTGAACCCTGCATGTTAGCGGGGAATAATTTTCAGGTAACCTTCTTTGTGCGTCAGGAAAGCATTGCATTGTTGTAAATAGGTTTCTATGTGATCAAGATTGTCGTCATAGACATTTTTACTGAATTCCCAGGCACGCAACAGCATTCTTATGTAGGTGTCACTTTCCCTTTGCTTGGTTAACTTTTTGATAGTTCCCATGTAATCTTCCCGGTAGATGGTGGGTATAATGATCCTGGATAAACTTTTTGAACTGAGTTCTGCATTCATCATAACGCGTGCAATGCGCCCGTTGCCGTCCAGGAACGGGTGTACTTCACTTACCAGGAACATCATATAGGCGGCTTTTGCGAAAGGGTGCTGCAGCAGGCTGTACCATTCAAATCCTTTTTTCAAAGTGCCCGGGACGAGCTGCATATCCACAAATTCTGTATTGCCGGCGCGGTTGTTTCTGTCCTTAAATCCGCCGGGGTTTTTCGATTTCCGGGAATGAAGTAAGATCCCATGCCTATCCTTTAGCAATTGCAGCAAATCATCCGGATTGGCTGGCAGGATGGACATCTCCGCGCGGTTCGACACTATCTGGTAAGTACCCATTATATCATGCGAATCTTCGTCGCGGGCGGGAAGCGGGGTAGCGGTTGCTATAATCTGCCTGGCTTCATCAACCGTAAACTCGGTCCCTTCAATGTAATTTGAAAAATAGCCTTCAAAAAAGGCAAAATTCTGGTAGGATTGAATACTTTGGTTTTTATCCGGGTAATCCGGGTAATCCCTTTTCACCAGCGCTTCGTACAATGATTCAAAGAGCTGGATCCGGTCCGGGTCGAAGGGGTCGCCCAGTACCCTCGCCCTGGCCACCGGGCTGACTAAATTTTTGGATAGCCCGGTACCCAGTAAATCGGTTATCAGTTGGTTTAATGCTGCGAGCTGTTTTTCCAGGCCCAGCTGCGGGGCGATGGCTTTTGCCCTGTCACGCACCTGGTTGAGGGCAGCTTCACCCTTGACTCTTAGAAAGGCTTCTATTTTTTCTTCCAGTTGTTCCCGGGTAAGCGTTTTGCTGCTTTCCCCCGAGCCCTTGGTTCTTTGCAGATTTTCCAGCCAGGCACGGGCAAGCCCTGCTGCTTTAAGGTTTCCAAAAAAAGGCAGGTCATCCGCCAGCGGGTTTGGACCCTTCAGAAAATGCAGCGTCAGCCCGGGTAACTCAAGTATTCCCTTGTAGCTGTGGGTCAGGTATAGATGTCCTTCGGGTGTAGGGCTTCGTTCTACGGCGCTTCGATGACTTAAAAAGGCGGTAGGGAACAGCTCGGACACAATCCTGTACCAGTTGCGCCGGATGACTTTTTCCGGCGCTTCTTCCAGGGAGGAAGTATATATCCTGGGGGCAATTTTGCGCACCATTCCCAGGCTTTCCAGTTTTGCTATTTCTTTGGATCGCTCACGGGCGCCTATAATAATCTCCTGGGTCCTGTTCATGGTGCTATTTTCCTCCTGATGGACATTTTTGTTGATCTAAAGGTATATTTTTATCCATTTAGGATGATAATGGATATTTTTTCATCCAAATATACCATTTCATTTCCACTATTAGAAGAGTGAAAGAGTATTTTTCATCCAAAAAGGCCCATTTTGGAAATATTTACATCCAAATATTCAAATTTACCCTACAATGACGCTATTTTCATCCTAAACCATACTATTTATCGGTGATTCACGCAATAAACATCCGCTAATGCATGTCGGGGAAACCAGTAAACGCAGCAGTACCCCAACAGCATTTGGCAAAAATAACCCATGGAAATACCGGCGCTTTAAAAGTCCGTTCCGGTGGCGCTAAAACTAGCCTCCAAAGCGGTAAATACTTCGTGTAATTCGCTTTCCCTAATCTCAAGCAAACTCATTTTTCAGGTATTTTTCATAGATGATGTTCGCGGTGTCCAGGCAGCGGGGATCATTGGTGAGCAGCAGGTCAGCATACAATAAAAATGGCGGCGCATACCCCATGGGGTCTGTTGGTTCCTCCTTCCAGAATTTCTCGTATGTTTTCAATACCCCCTGTTCATTGGGGATCAGTGTCCAGTCGGCGTATAATATCTTTTTAAGTGTCTATTGGTATCTCATTCCAAAATATTATTTATGAATACTGATTTTTTGAAATACCAGCTTATTTTTTCGCCGGATGAATTGTACCATATAAGTTATGCTTTCATTATATGGTCCTGCTGGCTG
>JANPGT010000168.1:0-6337 GCA_031424135.1 Chitinophagaceae bacterium | reverse complement strand
AATGGCTGGGTATTTTCACCCAATACTGTAGGCGTATGGCGGACATTCACCACGCGTGCCGCCTGCGGCAGCAGCACCTGTTTGCTGTTTATCACCGGCGTTAAAGTGTTGGCAGGGGTTGATACAGGAAATAATTTACGGGAATAGCCAGCGCGGTTTGCCCAGGAAAAAAACAGGCCAACGCTGAGCAGGAGCAATGCCAGCGACCAGCCAAGCCTGCGGTGTTTTTTAGGCGCAGCTGCAGCCGGGGGAGCCTGGTATTGCAAGGTGACAGATGGAGATGGTAAAGCGTACTCCATTGGTGCTCCGCTGGCGGCTTTTTGCAGCAGTAATTGTACGCTACCGGGGTCGGACAAACGCTTTGAGGGCTGTTTCCGCAGCAGGGCTTCCAGCAATTGCAGCATGCCGGCAGGGGGCGATTGTCCGCCGGGAAGCATCAGTGCTGGTAACGGTGCGCTGATGACCCTGTTAATGTGCAGCAGCAGGTCATCCTGTTCGTATTCAAAAGGAACCGCACCTGTCAGGCATTCATACAACACAACGCCCAGTGAATAGTAATCGGTAGCCACTGTAACAGATCTTGGCTGACTGAACTGTTCCGGCGAAGCGTAATCATAGGTAAGCATAGAAGCGCCGGTTACGGTAATGGCATCGGCCTGCTTGCGCAGCCGGGCAATACCGAAGTCTGTCAGCAGGAATTGCAGCCCGCCGTTTGGCAGCTGCCGGTACATAATGTTTTCTGGTTTTATATCCCGGTGTACAATGGCTTTTTCGTGAATGGTAGCCAGTGCATCTGTCATGTGGTAAGCCAGGGTAATCACCGTGGCCATGTTAAGTGTCCTGTCTTTTTTCAGCAGGCTGCGGAGATCGCCGCCTTCTATCAATTGCATTACAATATAGGGCAGTTCCGCATCCAGGTGAACATCTATGATCTCCACAATATGATGGTGGGTAATAGATTTCATGATCTCCGACTCCCGCTGAAAACGCCGCAGTGTATCGGGGTCAGTATTAAACGCAAAGTGTTTGATGGCTACCAGCCCGCCTGTAGCAAGGCTTCTTGCCTTCAATACGCGTGCATTACCCCTTCCCAGTTCACCCAGGATCTCATAGCCCTTAAAATATTCCCTGAAAATGGAAGTAGCCATGGTTATTGCCTCACGGTATTGATAAATAAAATAGCCGCCTGTTTTTCTCCTGTTTTTAAAAGGTAACGGAAAGGGTGTTGTATGTTTTCAAAGACCAGGTTGTCTGCTTTCAATACCAGTGGTACCTGTATCTCAATGCCGGTATCAAAACCGCTTAACCTGAGTTTGCTTACTGTTACTGTATCGCCCGGCTGCGCAGATCTACCGGTGATGGTTATTGCAGCAAAATGACTGCGTTGCGTTTTTTCGGGTACCAGCACCAGTATTTTGCCACTGCCGTCAATATGCTTTTTAATATCCTCAAAATTTTGGGTGGTGCTTATTTGCAGGGTATCTGTTGCTGCGGGTGTTGCAGGCCCCTGTATGGCAGCGTGACTGGCCCTGCCGGTGTTGGGTACTTGCAGGCTGTCTGCTATAATACTATCAACAGTTGCAGGCGCAGTCAACTGACCGGTTGGCAAAGGCACCGTTTTTTTCGGGGTGGCGAAATACCATCCGGCTCCTGCAAAACCCAGCAGCAACACCAGTATTGAAATCAATATGGTTTTACGCCACTGGTTTTTTGCCTGTGTAGCTGCCTGTTGGGTAATGGTTATTTTTTGGGTGAGTGTTGCGGGCGGTGCAGCCACTTTTTTTGTGGAAACGGCCGTAACCGGGTACTCCAGCAATACCACAGTTATATTATCGTGTCCACCGGCGGCATTGGCCAGTTCAATGAGACGGGCTGTTTTATTTGCAAGCGATTGTTGTGCAGCAACAACGCCGGTCAGTTGCTGTGCTGTGATCATGTCGGTCAATCCGTCACTGCAGAGCAGCAGCACATCGCCCGGCAGAAGGCTGTCACTGTCATAATCCATAAAATCGGTATCATCCAGCCGGTGCTGCGCAGACCCTACTTCGCGCAATATCTGGTTACGGTGCGGATGTGCCATGGCTTCTGCTTCCGACATTTCTCCCGCATCTTCCCGGATGCCTACGAAAGAATGATCACGGGTAAGCTTCTGCAGTTTTCCATCGCGGTAACGGTAGAGTCGGGTATCGCCGATATGCACAAAATAAATGCGCTGTGCAAGTGCATCGGCCACCAGTGCGGTTAGTACGCAGCACATTTCACTGAAGCGCTGATCTTTTTTTCTTTCTGCTGCAATCTGGTTATTGGCAAAGATCACGGCTTCGCGCAGCATAGTGAGGGTATCTCCGCTGGGCGTTTGCATGTATTGTTCAATGCAATCTTTTGCAATGGCCGCGGCCCTTTCGCCACCGGCATAACCACCCACGCCGTCTATCACTACCGCCAACGCTTTATCGCCCACGCGCAGGTGCTGCATAATGCAGGCATCCTGGTTGGCAGAACGGCGCAGGCCCGGGTGTGTATGTCCGCTGATGCGTATACTCTCCATTTATTGCGGCAGTTTTTTAAAATGCCTTATTAATAGAAAAACAACCAATATAAAAAGTAGCCAGGTAGTGAGGGTATCTGCCATGGTTTATAATTGCTGTTTGAATTCCAGTGTAATAATGCCGTTCAGTAATATCTGGCTTTTGGGCTCCAGGTTAATCCATTGCGGATTTTCTGCATTGCTTCTGGCAACCACTACTTCATTCACCCTGGTTTCATTGGCGCTGAAGGAGGCAATCTGGCATTTACCAGTGGCTTCATTCAGCCTGATGCGCGCATGTGGATTGGATACATAGCTGGAATCAATCAGCAGGTAATTGCTGTAACCCTGGTTTTCGGGTTCTTTCCTGGCTATTACCATCTCGGTATCTTTCATGATGTAGGCGCCGCCCCGGTTCTTATCGCCCATAAAATATTCTATGCGCGCAAAACCGTTTTCCATGCTGCGGGTTTGTTTCGGCAGGGTGCTGCTGCCGCTGAGCGAAAGGTCATTGCTGAACTTTACCGTAAAGTTCCCGTTCTCCGCAAAATGAATATGGCGGAACACATCCAGGTTGAGATCCATTTTATCAAATACATTGGTGGCTTTGGCTTTCATGGTTACTTTGGCAGCAGCAGGCTTGTCTGTACCCATGCTGTCGGCCCGGGCACCGGTTAACATACCAATCACCCTTATATCTGCGGGGGTAATCTTATCGCCGTTAAAATCGGTGGCAGGGCCAAAGCGGAATTGCCAGAGAGATGAGACCGGCGACATGTCTTCATAATGATGCCGCTGGGCCTGCAGTGTTTTATAGAAATTTTTTACTGCTTCTTTTACAACTACGGGTAAAGACGGCAATCTTTGTTCGTATACATCCGGGTGCAGTATCACCAGGTAATGCATATTGAACAGGAGGCTGTTGCCCACTGATTCGGTACTGCAGGAGTTGTTAAAGCAACCCAGCAATTCGTCCAGGATATCATTGTTGGTGACCTGCGATGGCTGTTGCCTGTTTTCAGGAACCAGCATGTTCTTCAATGTTCCCAGGAAATTGCCCGATCTGTTTCTCATACTAAACGGGTTATTAATTCAGACAGGAAAAAAGACTATCGGTAATAAATGTAGAAGATTTTAAAGCAGACGATTGGTAAGGAAAACTTAAAATGAAGACGGCAGGTACATTAGCGATGCGCCAACGCAGCAGTATTGCTTTTATTGCAGTTCTTCTAATAAAATAAAGCCATTTTTTGTACAGCTGCTGCAGAGTGGCTGCTGTACTGCATTTGCTGCGATGCTTTTTTATTCAGGCAGCAGCAATACAGGTTGTTTTCCTGGACTAATGAAACAAAGGATACGCTGCATATAAAAAGTTAAAATCTATTTTTACAACATCCGTAGGAGGAATTAAAGCAGGAAAAAGAATTTTTGGCGACTGTTAAACCAGGGTGTTGCCCGTAATTGAATGCTGTTTGCAGGTGCGGCAGGCTGTTTTTTTTTCAATGAAGTTTTCGCTGTGTTTGCACTAATTTGTAAGTTCGGATCAGTTTTTTGCCAATATACCTGTAAACCTGAAAGGGCTTACATATCAGTCGCTTTTATTGGCTGGTGCAGTAGGGCATTTTGGTAAAGATCTGAATTTGCCGCCCCCTTTACGGACAGGCGGGGATGGACGTGGCATTAAAAATCCGGAAAGAGTTTGCGGTACAGGATATATTTGTAGCCAGCATTGCAGCGAAGCAGGCAGCCTGCGGAAAACGGGAGTCTGCAAACCATGGCAACCTTCATTTAATAATATTTGCAATTTTGAAAGAATCCGCTGCTACAGTAGAGGTGCATTCATTGAGCAAAAAAGACATTGTTATTTCAATGGCTTTTATTGCTATGCTCTTTTTTATTTTCGGTTTTGTTACCTGGGTAAATGCCATCCTTATTCCTTACTTCAAAATTGCCTGCGAACTCAGTAACTTTCAATCTTACCTGGTGGCTTTCGCTTTCTATATTTCCTATTTGCTCATATCGGTGCCGGCTTCGTTTTTACTGAAACGCGCAGGATTCAAAAAAGGAATGATGCTGGGTTTCTGGATCATGTCTTTTGGCGCTTTCATTTTTGTACTGGCTGCCTGGTACAGGGCCTACGGTATTTTCCTGGCGGGATTGTTTTCCATTGGTGCCGGCCTGGCCATACTGCAAACAGCCGCTAATCCCTATATTACTATTTTAGGGCCTTCCGAAAGGGCTGCACAACGTATCAGTATCATGGGTATCTGCAACAAAGGAGCAGGAATTCTGGCACCGCTGTTGTTTGCTGCTGTTATTTTCAGGCCCAACGATACCGCGCTCTTCAACCAATTGCATTCACTGGGCATTGAGGAAAGAAACCTGCAGCTGGATTTACTGATTCGGCGGGTAATGATTCCGTATGTTGTTGTTGGGACGGTGCTGGCCATGCTGGGTTTGCTGGTGCGGTTTTCGCCATTGCCGGAAATCAATACCGAGCATGAAACAGCGGAACTGGCTACGGTGAATGCTGGCAAAAAAAGTATTTTTGATTTTCCACACCTGATCCTGGGAGCAGTAGCTATATTCCTGCATGTGGGTACGCAGGTAATTGCGGTAGACACCATCATCAGCTATGCCGGATCCATGGGCATCAAACTGATTGAAGCAAAAGTGTTTCCCTCGTATACCCTGTTTGCTACCATTACAGGTTATATACTCGGCATTATTGTCATTCCCAAATACATCAGTCAGCTCAACGCGCTCAGGATATGTACTTCACTGGGCGTATTGTTTTCATTGATGATATTTTTCACCCGTGGCCAGGTGCAGTTCCTGGGGCATGTAGCCGATATTTCCATTTGGTTTGTAGTGGCGCTGGGATTTGCCAATTCCCTGGTATGGGCAGGCATCTGGCCGCTGGCCCTGAACGGACTGGGAAAATTTACCAAGCTGGGTGCTTCTGTTTTAATTATGGGTTTGTGCGGCAATGCTTTTCTGCCGCTGGTGTATGGTTATTTTGCAGATCATTACGGTGTACGCAGTGCCTATCTGGTTTTATTGCCCTGCTATGCTTACCTGGTATTTTATGCCCTGCGCGGCTACCGTGCCAGGCGCTGGTCTTTGCAATGATAACTTTTGTTTCAATTAATACTGCCGCGGGATGAATGAAGGATATTATAAAATCATCAATGGAAAAATAATTACACCCGCGGGCATTACCGGAGGCGGCTGCCTGTTGCTGCGCGACGGTGTAATTACCGCTGTCAGTGAAACTGATATTCCGGCAACCGGCGCTGTGGAAATAGATGCCGCAGGAATGTTTGTGTCGCCTGGATTTATAGATATGCATGTGCATGGTGGGGGAGGATTTGATTTTATGGACGGGCACGAAAAAGCCTTCCTCGAAATTGCAGCTACACATGCCCGGTATGGCACTACGGCCATGCTGCCTACTACGCTAACCAGTTCAAGGGAAGAATTACAAACCACGCTGGAAGTATACAAGGCAGTACTGGATAAAAATACTGCTGGTGCGCAGTTCCTGGGCCTGCACCTGGAAGGGCCTTATCTATCCATTCACCAGTGCGGTGCACAGGACCCGGCTTATATCCGACACCCTGACCCGGCAGAATACCATGAGATACTTGCTTCTACCAACTATATCAGGCGCTGGAGTGCTGCGCCGGAATTGCCCGGAGCGCTTGAATTTGGCCGTTATCTTACCGCAAATGGCATACTGGTATCTATGGCGCATACAGATGCCATATATGAAGAAGCGCTGGCAGGTTTTGAAAGCGGTTATACACT
>JANPGT010000167.1:0-9048 GCA_031424135.1 Chitinophagaceae bacterium | reverse complement strand
TAAAGTTGGATTGATAACTTGATTAATATTGGTAATGCCGAGGCTAGCGAAAGATTTGTCAGTACCTGCGGTATTGAAGCCTGTACTGCCTGTAAGATTGCCAATTAAATTATTTTTATTGCCGTTGAAAGTGCCATCAACATCGGGGTTTGTTGTAGCGGTGTTGCCAGCGACGATCGTGTTGTTTACATTTATATTAGAAGAACCAGGCCCTTGGGAAACTCCCCCACCGTTGCCTGCTGTAACTTGATTGAGCGCAATGGTATTGTTAGTTAGGGTCGCAACCCCAAAATTAGAAATGCCGCCGCGAAACCAGTTATAGAAAACCTGTCATCTGTGGCCAAAATGCTTCGGTGGCTTTTTTACAGCGGAGACAATTCCTTTAGCTGTGTGAGGAACACAACTGTACATTAAAAAACCCTCCGGCATCCGGAGGGTTTAGTTCACTATTTTGTTGGCGCAGCTGCTGCTGGCAAAAGCTTCTGGTTTGGCCTTAAAAGCAAAGCCCATCCCCAATATATAGCCCATGGCTTCTTTAAGGGCATCGTTGCTTTTAAAATGCGGATTGGTGTTAATGTCCGCATGCACTTCCATATCAACATCGTAGGTGGTAAACAGCGGGCAGAGTTCATAAGCAATTTCAATACTCTTGGCTACTTCTACCAGCATGCGCTCCTTGATGCTGTAACGGTGCTTTGTCTTTTCATTGTGAATGAACATAAAGCCGCCATGTCCTTCGCGCAAAAAAACAATCACCGTGGCAAATTCTGTGTCGCTGCCTTTTACCTGGCTGTCGGTACCAATGCAAACTTTCAGGTGGTAACCTTTGTTGCTTTCGCGTTTGATGGTATTTTCAACAGCCAGTTTGATGGGAAGATCAAGCGGATCGCCATTAAATTTTCTCCATATCATATGCAAATGGGTTTTCCCAATTTACGGAAAAACCCATTAACTATGAAAATGCGTGCGGGTTATTGTTTTATTAATTTTTGGGTAAACGACTGGTTGCCACTGCTGCAATGCAGCAATAACAGGCCGCTGGCACCGGCTGCAGACAGCTGGTTGATACCCGGCAATAGTTTGCCATTGTTGAGTAATTGCCCGGCGCTGCTGAAGAGCTGGTACTGGTAAGCACTGCTGCTGTTAATAGTAATACCACTTCCATAGCAATTGATTACCTGTATGCCGGTATTGCTCAGCCTGCTTTTTAGTGCAATGGTATTGGAAGTATATACCTGCCCGTTGTCGCCGGCGATTACTTTTAACCGGTAGTACCAGGTATTGCTGACTGGTGGCTGCCAGGAATAATCGCGTTTTGCCGGATTTAATGCGGCCAGGGTAGTAAAGTGTTTACCGTCTTCAGAAGATTCCAGGATCATTTGCTGAATGGCTTCATCTGCCTGTAAACTCCAGTGCAACTGGTGCTGGTTATTGCTAACATTACCGGCGAACTGCAGGTTTTTTACCGGCAAGAGCGCAGAAAGCGTACCGGATATATTGTACAAACCCATACTGCCTACATCATCCTTGTAAATATTACCCACGCCATCTATGACCAGGTAATAAGTGCCGACGTTGAGGTTGGTATCAACACCGGCGTTGAGAAGGGTGGAGGGGTTATAACTATTGATGGTATCACTGCCATTGAGCAATGTTACTTTAATATCGATATTGGCACCATCGTCGTTACTGCCTACGTTTTTGGGTATGGCGTTTAATTTAAACCAGGTGGTAGATGGTATTACCAGTTTAAAAACATCAACATCTGAAGTGGTATTCACCAGCCCGCTGGCGGCAAATGCATCTGCAAAAACAGCAATGGGGGTAGCGCTTGTATTGTCATTGCCGTGGTCATCGGCCCGCAGCCCAAATCCATTCCTGGTGCTGATGATGTCAAAATCATTCTGGATAGTACTGCAGCCAATGGTATTGGGGCCGATGTTCCAGGTGGTATGGTTCTGGTAATAACCGGCACCCATGATAGGCGCCCAGCCAATCTCGCCGGTGCCCAGCCCGGTACTGTATTCAGCCGTTTTGGTACAGGCCGCATTATAAGCGCTCTGGTGCTGCAGACCAAGGGTATGGCCAACTTCATGAGAGATGGCTTCCGCTACCCATTTGGGCCGGTTGCCCAGCAGGGCCGAAAAAACCCAGGCGGGTGTATTATCGCCCCAGGTAAAAGAACCCACGTAAGCAACACCACCTGCTGCACCATACCAGGCGGAACTGGGTGTAACGATGATCCGCATACGTTTTTTCGCCGGTGCTGCCCAGTAGGCAGTTGAGTCGGTGGTGATATTCAGTTCAAAAGGGCGGTAGTCTTCTGCTACACGCTCCACAATTTCGGTAATAGCGGCTGCGCTAAGGCCGGAAGCAGCTGCGTCTATATCCCCGCTCATGTTCCAGGCGGTAGCACTTACATGCTGCCCGTCAAAGTCAAGAAATACAGTAGCGGGTGCACTGGTATAACTGCTGAACGCAGGTACCTGTGCCTTTACGGGGCATTGCAGCAGCATGCAGCACATCAGAATAAAAAAGCAGGTTGATTTCATTGGTAAGGATATTGGATATACAACTGGTATTTATTCCACCATGGACAGTAATTGTTTTTGTTTTATAAATGCATATTGCCCGTTTTCTTCCCACAGCAGCAATACATCTCCATGCTGCAGGCTTACGATTCTTCCGATATAGGAATAACTGCCGTCTGTTTGTGTAACGCGTGAAATATTCAATAAGGCATTCTGGAAATTGCTGCAGCGGATATTTATGCTGAGCTGACTGGATGTAACCGCTGTTTTGGCAATAACGGTTCCCTCTATTTTTAACTGATTGCCCAACGAAACGGATAGCGGATTATTCAATGCTGCTGCAAAAATATGCTGAAGTGATGCGGATGTACAGGCTATCTTTTCGGGTAGTTGACTGAAAAGCATTGGCTTTTCTACCGGGTGCTGGTTAAGCGGGGCGGTCTGGCAGTTGGACTGGGCAGACAAAAGCATACAGGTAATGCTCCCCCATAGGTACAGGAATTTCATTGGATGAACGTTTTTTAAGGATTTGGATATGGTTCAGCGGGGTACGGACAACAATACACTTCTTATCAACCGAAGTATAAAATTAGAACGGCCTTGGGAGAGAAAAATTGTTCAATGCAGGATCAAAATTGGCCGGTACTCAGCAAAACCAGGGTGCAGGCTTCCATGGGCTGAATATGGTTGGCCCTGGCTATTTCGGCAAGTTCCTCATTCTCAGCACCCGGGTTAAAAATGATCCGTTTGGGCTTAAGTGATAATATGTAGTTGTAGTATTCTTTCTGGTGAAGTGGGCTTAGATAGAGGGTTACGGTATCAATGTTTTCTATACTTGTTTTTTCTGTGTCGATGGCAACACCATTCACCGTTGTTTTTTTGCGGCCAATGGCAACTACCGGGTGGCCATAGTGCAGCAGGCGGTTGATGGCCAGATAGCTGTAACGTTCAGGATTGTCTGATGCCCCTAATACCAATGTTTTCTTTTTTGCCTTGTCCATAGTTTTAATATAACAAATGTAGGGGGATTTTGTTGGTGGTTGTTCGCAATGGGAGATTGCGATGGGCTGACACCCATCGCTGAAGTATACCACCCCTCCGGGGCTATACAGACATACTAAGTAACGCTACCGTTCATAGCTTCTTCACGACAACTCCCGTACCTGCGGCTAAATTTTGCAAACTCCTGTATTAAGCAGTTGTTTTGCAGGGTTGAAATTTTTCACCTGGCTGAATAGCCTGCGCAGTATCAACAGCGCCACTAAATAAATGATATTTTTTCCGGTCAGTTTGCTGCACTATTTCAGACAGTGCTTCTGCCAGTTTGGGGTATTTGAAAGTGAACCCTGTTTCCAGCAATTTAGTGGGCAATACCCACCGGCTTTTCAGCAGTAATTCTTTTTCTGTCCCAATCAATAGCGCCCCTACGTTCAGCATCCATTCATGAGCAGGTAAACCAATTTTGTGGCCGGTAACGGTACGCAAAGTCTTCATAAAAAAATCATTGGTCACCGGAAAGGGAGCGGCACAGTTGTAGACGCCTTCCATTTCTTTATGGTCCTGCATCCATTCTACCATGCGGCAAACATCTTCTGCATGCACCCAGCTGTACATTTGCCGTCCATTACCCTGCCTGCCGCCCAGTCCAAATTTCAGCAGGTTAAAGTAAGGTACCATTACACCTCCCTGGCCAAGGGTAATGGCCATACGCAGTGTAATTTTCCTTGTAAAAGGCGTGCGCTGATCAGCAAATGTTTGTTCCCAAAGTTTGCAAACCTGCACAGAAAAATCGTTGTGGAATTCTCCATTGTACTCATCCTGCGGATGATCGGTAGCATGGCGGTAGACAGTGGCAGAACCAGCGTTGAGCCATAGTTTAGGCGGTACGGTACAGTTTCGGATAGCTTCGCCCAGTGCTTTGGTAGCGTTTACGCGGCTGTCGAAGATTTCTTTTTTATTTTTTTCAGTATACCTGCAGTTAACAGATTTGCCCGCCAGGTTAACCACGATGTCGGCGCCTTCCAGTTCGCTGGTCCAGTGTTTTTCCTGGTGTTGCCCATCCCATCGGCGATAGGTAATATTGTAGCCCTGCGCCGGCTGCAGCAACTGTTTTGTATAGCCGTTGTTATGGGCGTTTACAGATTGCCGGCTGACAATGACAATATGGTTTTCTTTACCAAAATAAGCAGCCATGGCCTGGCCTATGAAACCAGTACCCCCGGCAATAATTATTTTTTTATTTTTCATAATTGTAAGTTTAAACATTTCAGAAAATAATGAAATTTAAAAGTAAATAAAAAACCGACTCGCCGGTTTGTCTAACAGTATCAGGCCTGTTCTACCAATGCTGCATTTTTAATGGCCCTGGTTTCAGCAATACATACAATGCAGTAATAAATAGCCATAGCGGGTGCAACAAAAAGCAGCACATAAAAGAATTGCAACACGGCATCTCCCTGCAAATAAGATACGATGGAACCTGCAACAACCGCCAGCAACACAAACAGGTAAATACGGCGGGGAATTTTTTTATTGTACATGGGTTTGATGGCATGTACCACCACACTCATCAATTGCCAGCCGCCAATGGCAAAATAAGGTATGATAAAGGGCTCATTGCCTAAAAAATGACCCTGGGCGAAGCCTGCCAGGTTCCAGACGATTGCTGCCAGCAGCAATACGGCCTGCACAATGCAATCAATTTTTTTAAACTTTTTCATATACGCTATTTGAAAAACTTCATCAGGCTGCCTACAAACCAGCTTTCATCGGCTTTTACCATTACATCCAGCATTTTGTCTGCCTGGTCGCCAAAACGTTTGATGCCGGTGACCGTATCTACAAACTGTTTTACGTTTTTATCTTTTTTATCGCCGTCCACGTCTTTCAGCTGCTCCAGCAATTTCAGCATAGGATCCAACTCCCGTTTTTTTCTTTCTTTGATGATGAGCCTGGCCACCTTCCAGATATCCTTTTCTGCACTGAAGTATTCTTTGCGCTCTCCCGGTACAATCACCCTGTCCACCAGGGCCCAGTCAATCAGCTCGCGGATATTCATGTTTACATTTCCCCGGCTGATATTCAGCTGCTCCATCAGGTCGTCCTGGGTCAGCGGGTCGGCACTTACCAGCAGCAGTGCATGTATCTGTGCCATGGTGCGGTTAATGCCCCAATGGGTACCAAAAGCCCCCCAGGAGGCAATGAACTGTAATTTGGCATCGGTAAGTTTCATGATAGAAATATTTGCACCCTAAAATTAAGGTGCATTTCTGAATTTTCAAAATATATTGAAAGTATTAATTAGCGTTAAGCCTGTAGGTCAGGGGTTGTTTTTTGTAAGACTTAACTTTTTTACCGTTTTGTACAGCGGGCACCCAGGGAGGAGAGATGGTAATGATGCGGATCGTCTCCTGGTCAAGCGAGAATTCAACAGACTGTACAATTTGGGGGGCAAAAACACGACCTTCCGTATCTACGATAAACTGTACTACTACCGTACCTTCTTTGGCCAGTTGCTGGGCTCTTTCCGGGTACACCAGGTTCCTGTTTAAATACCTTATCCAGCTGCTTTGTCCCCCGCGAAAATCGGATTCCTGCTCCTCCTGTTTTACCGAATCGTTTTTTCGTTTCCACTCGGCTTCGTCGGCTGAGTCTTTTTTTATTCTGTCGATGGTGGCCACCAGTACACCATGTTCGAATTCTTTCTGGATAAAGGTTCTTCCTGTATCGTTCAGGTAATAGAAAGATCCGTGGCGCAACCCGTTAAAATAGTGACCTATAGAATCTCTCGTTCCTTTTTTATTGAAATAAACGGCTTCGCCGTGCAAAGTATCCGCATTGGTGTCTTTAAACATCGCTGAGCTTATCATTGGACCGTACATGTTGTAAGTATCAAATTTCCAGCTGGTATCGTTCATCTTTAAAGAATGTATCAGGTATTTTGCTTTTTCAACAGTGGCGCCGTTCATCTTTTCATCCAGCAGATAAAAAGCTTCTTCAGGCTTTGCTTTTTTCTGTGCAGCAGCCAGCAGAAAGGCAGATGCAAATAGTACTGACAGGATTGTTTTTATCATACAGCTGTAATGATTTTTTAAAGCTGTATGAAAATAAGATAATTTGCGGGAATGAAAGCAATGCGGTGCCGTGGTATTTACCAGATAGGGGGCGGGCAGTCGAGTCTCTTATCTGATTTGCCTTCTGATCCTTTTGGTGCCCGTAAGATCAGCGCTATATAACCACCCCCATTTTGCACAGAAGATTTAGAGAAAATATTGGCCCAGTTATGTATGCCCAGCAAAAGGGGACCGGCTTTAAAAGCACCTCCTACCCAAAACTGGTTTTGGGTGTTGTATTGCAGCGGCAGGTAAACGCCCCAGCGTTTTGTCTCCCACCTGGGGGTTATTGTAAGCAGGTTGATTTCTTTCACCTGCTGGTAAAGTTTATTGATGGAAGAAAGAGGAATATTGAAAGAGAGTTCACCATTAATATAGAAATTGCCGGTAAGATAATGATCCACATTTACTACCAGCCGCATAGGATTCAGCACGGTAAACTTGCCGCCCAGCTGGTTGCCGTTGATGATGGTAGCCAGGCTGTCATTGAATTGCCTCAGGGTGCCGATGGTGGAATCAAATTTGTTATCAAGCGTAGTGTTGGTAACATTTGTTTTTGCACCGTAAACAACCCTGCTCTGGGTGCCGTATTTATAACGCTGGCCGCCAATGTCCAGTAAGGAAATGCCCAGTTTCCAGTCGTAATCGTAATAATCATTGTCGTCATTAAAGCTGCTGGTGCCCTGCGGTTTTACCAAATATTCAATGCCCGCGTCAAAAGAGGCACCGCCTTCTGTATAGGCAATGAAATTATTGGTGTTCTGGGTACTGCTGTTGATGCTTTGTACGCGGTCGTAATTGGAGGAGTAACCGTAATCAAAATCGGCTGTATTGACATTGTAGACAGTTCTGTTGTTTACCGGGGTGCTTGAATAGCTAAGGTTATTGATTCTTGCATAACCGCCTGAAATACCCCTGCTCACCCTGACGGTAAGACCGGCATTCAGCCTGCCAAACTCATTGTCGGACAGCGTTCTTGCATAACTGATATAGCCTTCCAGCCAGCTGCTGCTTAATACTTTCCCGTTGATGCTGCTGAGGCCCGGATTGATCTGCAAAAAATTACTGACATTGTCCAGCGTATCAATAAAATTGTAGGCGCTTGTTTTTAAATTACTGTAACCCCTTATATTGGCGCCAAAGGCGAGGCTGCTTTTGCGGTTCAGCGTAATGCGGGTATTGAGCAGGTTGGCATTAAAATTTATATTGGCTTTGCGGCCGAACTGGCCTTTGTCTATATACAGTAAAGAGTTGCCCGGCGAAGAAAGCAATGAATAATCGTAGATGGTAAAGGCATTGGTACTGCTTTTTAACTGGGCGCCAAACAATACCAGGTCCCATTTAAAAGGCGTATTTACAATAGACGCAGGATTGTTGTGTACTCCCAGTGCACCGGCATAGGAAGAGCCCTGTATAGCATGGTAGTTTTGCGCCATGGTGCCGGTAGCTGTCATCAGGGTCAGCAATATTGCCAATAGTAATTGTTTCATGCGGTTCACATCCATTTCTTCGTTTTCAAAAGGGTTCTCCATGGGTTTGACGTATCAAATATGCTGTAATTTTTGGAAACGGCTTCATTACGGCGATAAAAACATTTGTCAGCACCGGATGGCCAAACAGGCGCTGTATAAACCTGCCTGTACGCACCCTTTTAGCAAATAATTTTTTCCATTCATGGGAATAACTGTCTTCCATCTGCTGCCGGCTGCTCTTGTTTTGTAAAAAATCCGTAATCGCGGCAGCGGCTATTTTACTTCCATGCAGGGCCATGCTCATGCCATTACCACAAAGGGGTGCTATCATGCCGGCCGCGTCGCCAGTCATCAGGATATGATCTTCTACCTGCGCTTTTTGTGTAAAGGCTACTTGTGCAATTGTAACCGGCGCCGCGCGTATAAATTCAGCTTTGGAAAATACTTCTTTCAGCATTGGATTACGGAACAATATATTTTCTTCCATGCTTTCAATGCTGTTGCCTGATTTTTTCAGGTTACGGGCGGTCGTTAAATAGCATAGGCAAAACGTGTTATTTTCTACCTGCGACATGCCGCAGTATCCATCAGCAAAATTATGTAATACAATCTGGTCTGCAGGGGCATCTATTTTAATATGGTATTTTACACCAATAAAATTATTGAGCTTGCCCGGTCTTTCTGTAACAAATGGCCTTTTCCATTTTACATCCAGGTTACTGCGTTTGCCAAAGGCCGCCACGGCGCATTTTGCTTTGATAACGGTGGAAGCCGTATGCAGGCTGAAGTTGCTGCCATCAAATATTACTTCGTTTACTTTTTCATTTTCATGTACCAGCGCGCCGTTATTGCGGGCTATCTGCGCCAGTTCTGCATCAATTTTATACCTGCTGATGCCAAATCCGCCAAGGGGTAAAGTATGCGATAAAGAGT
>JANPGT010000166.1:0-6144 GCA_031424135.1 Chitinophagaceae bacterium | reverse complement strand
TTATGAAATCGCTGATATCGAAATCAAAATAGCTGCCCTCGCCGCTGCTGGCAGGCAACTGCAGGTAGTTGGCAATGGCCTGGTAAATCTTCCGGATGGTTTCAATACCGGGGAAACGCAAGGTCACCTGTTTGCGCAACTCAGCTATTTCATCGGTCTGGTAGAGCAATACCGCAAATGCTTTTTTGCCATCTCGTCCTGCCCGACCCGCTTCCTGGTAGTAGTTTTCCAGGCAATCGGGCATATCAAAATGTACTACAGTCCGCACATCCGGCTTATCGATACCCATACCAAATGCATTGGTGCAAACAATAGTTCTGGTAGTATTATTGATCCAGGATTCCTGTTTTTTATTTCTTTCTTGGCTGGTTAAGCCTGCATGGTAGTAATCCGCGTTTACCTGGCAGGTCTGCAGTTGTGCTGCAATTTCTTTGCTGCGGCGCCTGCTGCGGCAGTACACAATACTGCTGCCACTTACATTATTCAGTATTTCTACCAGCTTATTGATTTTTGCATCTGATTTAAATACGCTGTAAGAAAGATTGGGTCGGGCAAATGGCTGGCGGAACACCTGCTGATTCTTGCCGAACTGCAATCTTTCGCAGATATCTTTCTGCACTTCCGGCGTGGCCGATGCCGTAAGCGCCAGCACGGGCACCCCGGGCAATTCTTCGCGCAGCAAAGCAATGCGCAGGTAGGGCGGCCGGAAATCATAGCCCCATTGCGAAATACAGTGCGCTTCGTCTACTGCTATCAGTGTTACTTCAAGTGCGGGTAAATATTCTTTAAACAGTTTGGTCTCCAGTCTTTCCGGTGAAACGTACAGAAACTTGCAATTGCTTTCGCAGGCTGTTTTCAGTGTATTAATCACTTCAAACCTTTTCATGCCGGCATAAATGGCAAATGCCGTGATGCCTTTTTTGCGCAGGGCTTCTGTCTGGTCTTTCATCAATGCTATCAGCGGACTGATGACCAGGCATAATCCACCAGTTGCCATGGCCGGTACCTGGTAACAAAGCGATTTGCCACCACCGGTGGGCATCAGCGCCAGTGTGTCCTTGCCCGAGAGAACGGATTCAATGATTTCCAGCTGCAGTGGCCGGAAGGAATTAAAGCCCCAGTATTGTTTCAGGATACTGGTGAGTGGTGAGTGGTCAGGCGTCAGGCGTGAGGCGTCAGGCGTGAGACGTGAATCGTCAGGCTTTTGCCATCCATTATTAGATACTTGCCCTTCTTCTTTGGAATTATTCAGCATGTGATTGTGCAATCATTTTGGAAAGCATTTGGAACGTTCTTACCAACAGACTTCCGGTATGCTCAAGTTTTTCTTTGTTTGTATAGCTTAGTTCTACAGCTATATCCAGTGCAGTATCAATCTCAATAATTGAGCCCCTTGATATCTCATAAAACCTTTTTCGTTCTGCTAATGATTTTCTGGAGGATCCTTCTGCCAGGTTGAGGTGTACAGATATCGCAGCCCGGCGGATTTGTTGCGTTAGCGAAAATTTTTCATCATTAGGGAATATTTTTGTTTCCCGGTAACAGTGCAAAACAAATTCTCTCGAAGTCTTAAAGACATCCATTTTGGTGTGAGCCAGATCTAAGAACATAAAATAAGGTTTTACACCAAATTAAGCATTTTAAGGTCTCAGGGGCCAGCTCCCGACTGACGTCTGACGATTCACGTCTCACTCCTCACGATCACACCACCTTCTTCACAAACAACCTTACCGAGTTCACGGCCAGCACCACATCACTCAATCCCATAATCAATGCAGCAGCAGCAGGAATAAACCAACCAACAGCGGCAAACGGGATGGCAATAATATTATAAAAGAATGCCCAGAAAAGATTCTGTTTGATGGTGATAAGCGTATGTTTTCCCAGGCCCAGTGCTTCGGGTAATTTCTGCAATCCATTGTTCATTAACACCACATCGGCGGTTTGCATGGCTATCTGAGAGGCATCCCCCATAGATATACCAATTGTGGCTTTTGCCAGCGCAGGCGCATCGTTAATGCCATCACCTACCATGGCTACCGGTGCCTGCTGGTTCAGGGCAGCTATGGTAGCCAGTTTTTGTTCCGGGGTTTGCTCTGCAATCACTTCATCAATACCCAGCTCCTCCCCCAATTTTTTTGTCTTGGCCAGTTTATCGCCGCTCAGCAAATAAGTTTTGATGCCTTTATTCTTAAAATAATTGATGACTTCTTTTGCTTCGGGCCTGATTTCGTCTTTTACATCTATCCATCCCAGTAATACATTGTTTTTTACCAGGTAGACATTATGGGTGTCATCAGTGGTGAATGCACTGGCTATTTTGTAAGCGCCCGCCATGTATTCATCACCTTCTTTGCCAGTTGCTTTCATACCCTGGCCTTTTACCTCTTCTATTTTTTGCCAGCGTATTTCCTGCTTTGCCTTCCATTCATTGCTGATGCATTGTGCAATGGGGTGATTGGAATATTTCTCCAGCGACCAGGCCAGTTGTTTGAAAGCAGCTTCATCTGTGGCTGCATCGGCTATCTGCCATTTATCGATGCTGAATTGGCCGGTGGTCAAAGTGCCGGTTTTATCAAACACTATTTGCCGGATGGTTTTGAAAGCTTCCAGGCTTTTGGCATTGCGGAACAGAATACCGTGCCTGGCAGCCCTTCCCAATCCAACAGCAATGGCGGCGGGCGTAGCCAATCCCATAGCGCAGGGACAGGCAATGACCAGTACCGCAATGCTGCGCATTAAAGCAGGTGCAAACTGATGCAGAAAAATATAATTAAGAATGAAAGTAAGTAAGGCAATGCCCAGCACTACCGGAACAAATATAGCGCTGATCTTATCGGCCATATGCTGCACCGGCGGTTTGTCGCCCTGTGCTTTTTTTACCAGGTCAATGATATTGGCCAGTACTGAATGACTGGCTGCGGCAGTCACCTGCGCTTTTACCGTGCCATCTACCACCAGGCTGCCGCCAATGAGTTTGTCTTTAGCATGTTTGTTTAGTGGCAGACTTTCGCCGGTAATAATGGCTTCGTTCACACTGGCATCGCCCCATAATATTTTGCAATCAGCAGGCACCTGCTCACCTGACTTTATCAATACAAGGTCTCCTTCTTTTAATGCTGTATTCTCCAGCGGGAAGATAACTTCCTGGTGCTGGTCGTCAAACGCAATCATATTTGCCATTACCCGCTGGTTTTTGGCCAGTTTGTTCAGTGCTCTTTGGGTAGTAGCCACAGAAACATCTTCCAGGTAATTGCCCAGGAAGACAAGGGTGATAATGGTGGCAGCAGTCTCGTAAAATAAATAATTTTCACCCAGGTGAAACACGGTGCCCGCCAGACTGTATACAAAAGCGGCGGTGGCGCCCAGTGCAATCAGCACATTCATATTGGGGATGCCGCTGGAGATGCCTTTTAATGCACTCCTTCCAAAGAAATTCATGCCCACAATGTATACAGGCAGACAAAGGGCCAGTTGCAACCAGGGATTCATCAGCCAGTGAATATGAATGGGCAGCATGTGCAGCATCAGTACCAGGGTAAAGGGAAGACAGATCAGCAGGTAACGGAGAAACTTATTCATTTTTTTTGCGCCTTCCTGCCCGGCGCTGCCTTCTGCCACCACCTTATATCCCAAATCGCTGATGCCCTTTTTGAGGGCGTCGTCAGAAACCCTGCTGCTGATTTTTTCAAACAATACATCGCCGCTAACAGGATTTACTTTTACTTCCTGCATGCCCTGCTTTTTCAGGTAAGTAGAAATAGAGAGCGCACAATTAGCGCAATCCATGCCTTCTACTTTCCAGTTTACCTGTTCTGTGATTTCTTTTTCCATGGCCACTTTTTCGTTCATTTTAGTACTGCAAATTTACAACATGCTGCAGCGGCAGGATAGTAAAACGCGGGATATTAACTAAACATGGTTGCAAAAACGTCAGTGGCAAGTGGAAAATAGCAAGCGGGGTGGTGAATTAACAAAGCTCAGCAGCTTTTACGAAGCCTTAATTACATTTGCAGCACAACTATCACCCTTATGGCAGAATGGATATTTACACTGGATGTTTTACCGGAAGTGGCGGCTGCTTTTAAAAAACAGTTTGGCAGCAGCAGGATATTTGCTTTTCACGCAGCTATGGGGGCTGGTAAAACCACTTTTGTGCATGCGCTTTGCGATGCCCTGGCGGTGAGCAGCACGGTAAGCAGTCCCACTTTTTCTATTATTAATGAATATGGTTATCCCGGGGGCATTGTTTATCATATTGATCTTTACCGTTTAAAAGATGAGGAGGAAGCCATAAGGGCAGGCGTAGAAGACTGTTTGTACAGTGGCGCTTACTGCCTGGTAGAATGGCCAGAACGTGCACCCGGCATGTTTCCGGCTGATACAGTACATGTTTACCTGGAGGCGCTGGATGACCAAACGCGGCGTATGAGGGTAGAAGATAAATAAGTATATTTGACGGCTGGCAGCATTCCACTGCAAGGGTGGGGGTGTTGATTGTATTTACCATGAATAATTTTGCCATATGAGCGAATAAAACATCACCAAACAATTGACATTTACCTAATCATAAAACCATTACCCACTATAACCACATTGCATGCTGCAGCCAAAGCCCATTATAAGTACTTCTTTTAGTTATGAAACCCTGGAGGAGAAACTGGATGTGAAGCCCAAGGGCTCTGAACTGGTGATTGGTCTTCCTAAAGAGACGGCTTTCCAGGAGAACCGCATTGCGTTAACCCCCGATGCGGTGGGTGTGCTGGTGAGTAATGGCCACCAGGTAATTATAGAACACAATGCAGGCGATGCTGCTCATTTCCGCGATAAAGATTACAGCGAAGCCGGTGGTAAAATAGTGTACGACAAAGCCGAGGTATACCGTGCCCCGCTGCTGGTGAAAAGCGCCCCGGTAGTGGAAGAAGATCTTCCTTTGCTGAACCCCCACCAGGTCATTATTTCTCCTATACATTTAAGTGTGCTAAAGGCCGAGATACTGGAGAAAATGATGGAGAAAAAAATTACCGCTATTTCATTTGAAAACTTAAAAGACGACAGCGATTCCTATCCCATCGTGCGCAGTATGAGCGAGATTGCGGGCAGTGCCGTCATGCTGATTGCTGGTCAGTACCTCGGCTCTTCCAATCATGGAAAGGGCGTATTATTAGGAGGTATCTCGGGTATTCCGCCTACCAAGGTAATTATTATAGGTGCGGGCATAGTGGGTGAATTTGCGGCCCGGGCGGCGTTGGCATTGGGCGCTTCTGTAAAAGTGTTCGATAACAGTGTGTACCGGCTGAAGCGCCTGCAGAATAATATTGGCCAGCGTATGTGGACCAGCGTTATAGAGCCGCGGATTTTGGCGAAGCAGCTGAAGACCTGCGAAGTGGCGGTAGGTGCCCTGGGGTCCGACAGCGGCCGCACCCCCCTGATTGTAACCGAAGAAATGGTGAGCAATATGCGCCCCGGCAGTGTAATCATAGACGTTAGTATAGACCGCGGCGGCTGTTTTGAGACTTCTGAAATTACCACGCATGAGCATCCCATCTATATGAAATACGGGGTAATACATTATTGTGTGCCCAATATACCATCGGGTTTTGCCCGCACCGCTTCACAGGCCATCAGCAATGTACTGATGCCACTGTTGCTGGAAGCTGGCGACGAAGGCGGTTTTGAAAACCTGGTTTGGCACCAGGTACACCTGCGCAGCGGTATCTATCTCTTTAAAGGAGCGCTTACCAATTTCTACCTCAGCCAGCGCTTTAACCTGAAGTATACTGATTTGAATTTGCTGATTGCGAGCCAGCGCTAATGAATTGCTGATGTTGGGAGGGAGCGATGTAGTAGGGATTTGCTTTGGCGAAATCTATATACTCTGCAGCCAGGACAGTATTTGGCCTCCCGCTGCAAACGGAATCTTACCTGTATTAAGCGCCCAGGCGGCAAAGTACAAACGCTACTTGGGTGAAGTTAAGGTGTCATTCCGGCCGGAAGGCTGTAGCCTGTAAATTATCTTTCGGCACACCCTGTACGTATACGTTGTCTCGTCACCACCCACGTTTTACCGGATTTCCCTCTTTTCGTGAGTTTTTTTTCGCATTTTTTCTCTTTTTTTTTCCACCCTATCAGTTTCTTTCTCTC
>JANPGT010000165.1:0-1908 GCA_031424135.1 Chitinophagaceae bacterium | reverse complement strand
AATAATTTCAGCTCTTCCATTACATCGTATATCCTGTCAACACCAAAGGATATGCCTACACCCGGCACATTGGGTACACCGAAAGTGCCGGTGAGATCGTCGTAACGCCCGCCGCCGCCGATGGATCCCATTTGTACATTGTTGGCTTTTACTTCAAAGATGATCCCCGTGTAATAATTGAGGCCTCTTGCAAGGGTGAAATCTGCGGCGAGTGGCAAGGGGATAGTGGCTAGTGGGGCATAGTCCAGTATAAAATTTATTTCCGCTATTCCCTTTTTACCTGATTCAGTATCACCAATAAGCGCTTCTATAGCAGTCAGTTTCTCCTGGTTGCTGCCTTCAATGGCCAGGTAGCTTTCTATAATGCTGATTTGCTGTTCGTTTAAGCCGCGCTGTGCAAGTTCTTCTTTTACTTTTTCCAGGCCAATTTTGTCCAGTTTATCAATGGCCACCGTAATATTGGTCAACTGGTTCACGCCACCGCATATTTCTGCCAATGCCGCCAGAATTTTTCGGCTGTTAATTTTCAGTTCGATGCCTATGCCCAGTTGTTGAAATACGGTAGCGTAGATGATGGCCAGCTCCACTTCATTGATAAGCGAAGTGCTGCCAACTACATCGGCATCGCATTGGTAGAATTCTCTATACCGGCCTTTTTGTGGCCTGTCGGCCCGCCATACCGGCTGCATCTGGTAACGTTTAAAAGGCATCGTTAACTGTCCATGGTTCATGGCCACATAACGTGCAAAGGGAATGGTAAGATCATACCTTAATGCCCGTTCGGTAAGATTTTTATCATTTTTGCCGGCCAGCACATTGTCAAAAGCAATTTTTGCTTTATCAATATTTTTTTGATCGCTGAGCCCGTTGTTCAAAATTTTAAAAATCAGTTTATCTCCCTCTTCTCCATACTTGCCCATTAATGTCTCCATGTTTTCCATGGCAGGTGTTTCCAGTGGCTGAAACCCATACAGTTCAAAAACGCTGCGGATGGTATTAAAAATATAGTTGCGTTTGCGAACGGTTTCAGGCCCAAAATCCCTGGTGCCCTGCGGTATGGATGCATTTAGTTTTGCCATTTCAACAATACTTTTATAAATCAGCGGGTTATTTTTCTGCCAGTGCTTTTTCAATAATTTTTTCGCAGGCTGCGTCAATCATGTCATACACTTCGTGGTAGCCGGGTTCTGGTCCGTACCAGGGGTCTGGTACGTCTTTGTGCTGGCCGGGGTATAATCCGTTCATCAGTAAATCCACTTTTTTTTCATCATAGCGGGTCTTTGCAATCCATTTCATTTCATCGCATACTTCCTCGGCCATGGCATAGATTTTATCATATTTGTCAAAATCAGCGGCGGTAAAATTGCTGGCCCGCTGGCGGCTGATATCAATACCATGCTGCAGGGCTACTTTTTGCGACAGGCGGTGAGGTGCTTCGCCGGTATGAAACCCATTGGTACCGGCACTGTCTACGGTCCAGCCAAGCCCGGCCTTTTTAACCTTGTCCTGCAAAATGCCTTCTGCCAAAGGGCTGCGGCAGATATTGCCCAGGCAAACCATCAAAATCTTCATGGCGGCAAAGATAGGGAAGGGATTTTGTGATGGATGATTTCCTTGATGCCGGGTACTGTTTCTTTTTTTGGCGGTAAGATTATCCGGCCATCTATAAACAGCGCTCCTTCCGTATCAATAATCCCTTCCGGAAAAAATTTATCCTGAACGGCTGCTGACACGCGCAAAAGAGAAAAACAAGGCCGCTTCAAACAACCAGCAGTGTTTTTTACTGAAGTTGAACTGGTTAGCAAAGCAAAATGTTGGTGTAACAATTTGCAGCTGCGCTCTGCAGAATGTTCCGGGCCTTTGTCCTGCTTTTTTTGCCGTCTGCAGAATGATGTGGGCCCGCTACAA
>JANPGT010000164.1:0-3189 GCA_031424135.1 Chitinophagaceae bacterium | reverse complement strand
GCCGCCACTGGTCTCACCTAAAAATATGCCTGTTTTATGGGTAAAGTCAATATACAGCGGCTGGCCGATGAACTGCATTTATCGATTGCCACCGTGTCAAGGGCGTTGAGGGATAGTCACCAGATAAGACCCGAAACCCGCGAAAAAGTGTGGGAGCTGGCCAGGAAGCTGAACTATCAGCCCAACCCTTTCGCCTCCGGCCTGCGCGAACAGAAAAGCAAAAACATAGCCGTTATCTTTCCTGAGCTGGCCAATAATTTTTTCTCGCTGGCCATCAATGGCATTGAAGAAATAGCCCGGCAAAAGGGTTACCAGGTGCTGATCTATCTTACCCATGAATCTGCAGAGAGCGAAATCAATTTTGTCAAAAGTCTTGCCAACGGACGGGTAGACGGTTTATTACTCTCCCTCTCCAGCCAGACTGGTAATTACGACCATATTACGGAACTGAATAAGAAATTGCCGGTGATTCTTTTTGACCGGGTATGCGAGTCTGCTGATATGCTGAATGTGGCCACAGATGATTATGAAAGCAGCTATAACGCCACCCTTCACCTTATTGAACAGGGTTGCCAGCGCATCATGTACCTGATGGCGCTCAAAAATATAAATGCCGGAAGGCAGCGGCTGAAAGGCTATACAGATGCACTTGCGCATGCTAACCTGCCCCTGGATGAAGCCTTGATTGTGGATTGCGACCGTGAAGAAAAAGAGAATATTAATATCGTGAAAAATGCACTGCTGGATCAAAAACCCGACGGGCTGTTCTCTTCTATTGAAAAACTGGGTATTGCAAGTTACCAGGCAGCCAATGAACTGCAGGTATCCATACCCGGGCAGCTAAAAATTATCAGCTTCTCCAATCTTGAAAGTGCTTCGCTGCTGAACCCTTCCTTAACTACCGTTACCCAGCCCGCTTTTGATATTGGCAAAGAAGCCGCCAACCTGCTGTTTCACCTGCTGGAAAAGAAAAAAACTTTACCGGAAAGCAAAATAATTATTTCTACACTGATAAAAAGAGCATCCACCGAATTACGCAATGCATAAACCCTGGTTAGCTTACTAATTGGTGCTTCCGTCTCTTACTTTTATTTTTTTCTTGCCGGAATATTTCTTTTCAAAATCGAGCACTTCTTTGGGTTTCGCTTTTACCGCTGCGCTGCTGTCGGTACCAGGCTTTTTTGATTTTGCACCCAGCGGACTCTCAGATTCCTGCATTTTGCCCAAAACCCAAAATTCTGTTTTTGTGATAAAGCCTGCTGCAGGATCGTAATATTTCCAGGTACCATGTTTTAATGAAGACCCTTCATTTTTAACTACTACTTTGGTGTAGTGATCCGGGTTAGTAACATCTTCCACATCAATGGTATCATATACCTTATCAGGATTAAACGCCCTCCAGCTTTCCTCTTTTAGCATCTCACCGTTCAGGTTAAAATAAGTACTGGGACCGTCTTTAAAACCCCAGTGATAATTTTCTACGGCAAACTGGTCGCCCATCAGCGTAAACTTGCGCCACACACCTTCCTTACGATCATCAAAATAAGTACCTTCTTCCTCGAAGCCCGGCTCTCCCCTCACCTCGTCGTGACGTATCACCCACTTACCCTGCTTTTTACCGGTTTTATCCACCCCATTAAGGGTATCTCCATGTAAGCCAATGGTATAGTTTTTCAACTGCCCATGGGCTGCTAAGGTGAACAGGCAACAAATCATTAATAGTAAACGCATACAAAATGTTTTTTAGCCCGGAGATTTTATTCCAGCGGCTGGTAATAGTAAAACGTTCTTCTGGCAATTTCATTGCGAAAGGGGTATTCTTCCTTTGCAGCTGTAACTCACCTTTTTACAAAATTAACGTGCTTTTGTCAGTTCTTCCACCGCGGCGTGGTAATACCCTGTTAAGCTTACCCGCCTTTCTTCTGCAACTATACCCCGGGCGGGGCCACGTTGTCTGAGGAAGGCCACTTACCCCAAAAAGAGATTCCTTTCGTTTAATCATAATTTAATTCACCTCCAAAATCCTGCTGCTCACCTATTTTAAGTAAAGTCTAAGACGGTTAACGGCTGCTTAACCAGATGAATGCAGAAATTGCACCAGATTATATTCTACGCTTATGACATTAAAATGCTTACTCCTTAACGACACGCCTGAAAGCAATCTTCAACTGACAGGTTATATAAAAAAAACGGGCTCACTCAGCCTGGAAGCCACTACCTCTTCCATCAGGGAAACCGTACAGATGATAGACAGTGCCACGCCGGATATTATATTTCTGAATGCCAAACAATACGCACAGATAAAAAATGATTTACCGGAAAACGAGAAGCTCCCGGTTTTTATTTGCACCACCCCTGAAGACACCCGTAACAACGAAAACACGGTGACCAGTTTTTCTGTAAATGATATGCCGCTTTCATACACTGTTTTCCTGGATGCCGTTAACCGTGCAATGATACAAATACTGGGCGCTAGGGGAGATAACAGCAGCAAAGATGAAAAATATTTCTTTATAAAATCTGACTACCGTATACTGAAAGTAAACTACGACGATATTATTTTTTGCGAAGGCCTGAAAGATTATACCCAGGTGTACACCAGCAAAAAAACCAAACCCATTATCACCCTGCAGAACCTGAAGACATTCTCAGAACGGCTGCCGGCCAAAAATTTTGTACGCATCCACCGGTCTTATATCATCTCATTGAATCATATAGACAGCATCACAAAAAAAGAAGTGGAAATTGCTGAGAAAATCCTCCCCATCGGCAACAGTTACCGCAACAACCTGCTGGATATAGTAAAAATGAATTCCTAGCCAAGCGCATAAAGAGAAAAGGAGAAACAGAGAATTTGACTGGATGGCAAGATGCCGGAAGTAGAAAACTGTGTTCCGCATACAGGTGAATGGGAGTGTCAATTAAATTATCATTTCAGTATTGTACATGAAGCTGCTGCAGTATTTCCAGCAAAAAAGGCCCGGCGTAGTGGCCGGGCAAATAGCATTGTATATTTTCTGTCTTTACCAGTAAATAATACGCGACTCGTTAATTTCCTGCAATGAGATTGAAGGCTTATGGCCTTTTTTTAGTTTCTCCACTACCCTGCTGCCAATAGCAAGCGCATCCCCCCGGCTGCTGAATTTTTTAAACGAGGGTATAGCAGGTATACAATCCTGGTGAATAAAC
>JANPGT010000163.1:0-3079 GCA_031424135.1 Chitinophagaceae bacterium | reverse complement strand
CTGCATTGCCGGTAAGTGTTCCGCCGGCGCCCAGCAATACTATCAATGGAAAAATAATAATGATGCTGAGCGAATCATACAGCCCATTGGCCCATAAATGACCGCTTCCCCCAATTCTTGGGATAGACAGTACGGCTATTATTAATATGCTGCAATACAGAAATGCGTATTTTGTATGTAGCAGTTTTCCCATGCGGCTTACAAACAGTCCGGCGAAGAATGGGTATAGCAGCCTTGCAAAACCCACATGCAATTGTGCTGCATCTATAGACCAGCCGCCTACTACGTCTCCGCTGACGCTGGTGACTGCCATATGAACCAGTGCAGCGGCTGAAACCAGTACCAGCAGGCCCAGGGCTTTTTGCGAAAACCGGCGTACAAAAAGTGCATACAGTATATTGGCAATGTATTCAAAGAATAAAGACCAGGCAGGCCCGTTCAGCGGGTGCATTTCGGCCCAGCCGCGGATATCCATAGACGTTGGTACAGGTACCAGCGTGCATCCAATCAGCATTACCAGCAGCATTTTATTGATGGGTGTCTGGCTTATTGACGGCCATAAGCCGGAGGCCTGGAGATAGAAACAGGCGGCGCCAATTATTGATCCCATTACTACCATGGGCTGCAATCTTACCAGGCGGCGCTTAAAAAAGCTGCTGATGGATAGCTGTTGCCAGCGGTCATCGTACGCATAGCCTACTACAAAACCTGAAAGCAGGAAGAAAAAATCTACCGCAAGATAACCGTGGTTAATTACCTGGTCCAGGTGACTGGTGGCATGTGCTTCAAAAATATGAAAGCTGACGACCATTACGGCGGCCACGCCGCGCAGGCCATCCAGTATAGGGTAGTGGGGTTTTGAATTGATTACACCTGTATTCATAAGCAATATAAAATAGGATTGGGGGCAGAAGGGAGTAAATATAAGCGATGTAATATTATTATGAATGGCCAAACTGATTTTATGTGGCGTTGCTGCAGGGCATTCCGGATGTTGAGACAGCAGCCACGATGACAGCGATTTCGGGTGTTTTGATGTTTACATTATTACTGGTTTTGTAAAGCCACAAACGTGGTAGCAATGGGCCATGGTGGCCACATAAAAAGAATATCGCGCCAGCGATTTTATATTTTCACTACTTTAACATGGATATACCCCCGGAAGAGCCTGATAGCATAAGCCATACAAAAGCACATGCGCTGCGCAGCCAGGGGTGAACTGCAGAATTCCATCTGATCCCATCGCACCTGCTTTACGTAAGCTATTTGCTGGTGGCCTGTAACCGGCGCCTCGTTTATCTTGTATAAGATAAATCTGTAACTCATAAGTAATTGTGTTAAGGGTTTATCTGTATGCAAATGTATTATAGCGAAACGGGTTGCCTGCCTATTTTCGATAAAACGCCCTGGATATTCGACGAATTGCCGGCCGTGGAAACTGCTGTTTTACAAATTCAAAAATTTAAAAGTCAAGAGAGTCTGTTTAAAAAACTGTGTCAAATCTTAAATTTGACAAAATGGAAAAGAGAAACACACCGGGTTTTGACTTCAAACAATTTGAAGCTGAAGCTATTGAGAAGCTTCGTGCCGGGAATGCTTTAGAAGGAAAAGATGGCGTTCTTGCTCCTTTGATTAAGCGACTGGTAGAGGCCAGTTTAGATGGCGAAATAAATGCCCATCTCAATGGCGCCAAGCGTATTAACAGGCGTAATGGCAAGTCAGGCAAACAGCTTAAAACAGCTTTTGGAAGTGTAGAAATACAGACACCCAGAGACCGGAATGGAACCTTTGAGCCTCAACTGATTGCTAAACGCCAAACCAGCCTGGGAGATGCGCTGGACCATAAGATTCTATCGCTTTATGGGCATGGAATGAGTTATGCCGACATCTGCAAACACCTGGAGGAATTATATGGATTAACGGTATCACCAGCCACTTTAAGCACGATTACCGATAGCGTAATAGAAGAAGTGAAAACCTGGCAAAACCGTCCCCTGGAAAGCGTTTATCCATTTATGTGGCTTGATGCTATCCATTACAAAGTGAAAGAGGATGGAGCCATTAAAACAAAAGCTGTATACTGCCTTTTAGGTGTAAACCGCGAAGGCATCAAAGATTTGCTGGGGTTATACATATCAGAAAATGAAGGTGCCAGATTTTGGTTGAGCGTATTAACAGATATTCAAAATCGTGGTGTGTCAGATATTATCATTGCCTGTATTGATAATCTGAAAGGATTTGCAGAAGCAATAGAAACTATTTTTCCTAAAACTGAAGTTCAGCTTTGCATTGTGCATCAAATACGTAACAGTACCAAGTATGTTGCGAGCAGAGACCTGAAAGCAGTTATGAGCTCACTTAAGGAGATTTATGAAGCATCCAGCAAAGAGAAGGCAGAACAAGGCCTGGCATTGTTGGAAGACACCTGGGCAAAACAATATCCGATGATGGTCAAAAGCTGGTTTAACAACTGGGAGCGTTTAAGCAACTACTTCAAATATCCAAAAGAAATAAGAAAGAGAATATATACTACAAACATCATTGAATCATTCCACAGCCAGCTCCGCAAAGTAACCAAAAGTAAACGTGTTTTCCCTACTGATATGTCCCTGTTCAAATTACTTTATCTCGTACACCAAAATATAAAAGCTGGCTGGATCGGTCCAATAACAGGCTGGAAACAGACCTATGCACAAATGTGTATTTTATTTGAAGAACGCATGGCGCAGCATTAACTTTACCATATGGATTTTTTGAGGCATTTACAACCAGAATATGGTTATAGAAAACGTGCTGCCAATAGCAACACGTTTTCTGAATTATTCCAGTTGACCAGGATTATCCCTTCAGTAGTTGCTTCCCAGCAGAGCTGCTGTCCGTTTTACTCTGGCAATAACAAAGATATTTTTTAACCTGACACAGTTTACTGAACAGACCCTTTTGAATTTTCCCACCCAGCAATAGCCTGGGTGATGCTGGTGGGTGGATACTGACCGGGGAGGGAAAGAACATCTTCCAGGCAGCAATGGTGAAAACCCGTCTACCTGCAGATGACGGCAACAAAGGCAGGGTGGCAATT
>JANPGT010000162.1:0-1979 GCA_031424135.1 Chitinophagaceae bacterium | reverse complement strand
GCTTACATAACCCGCAAACTCAATATCACCTGCAGACCTGCACGAAATTTCACCCTGCCACGGCGCGTTGGTATCCAGCATTTGCCTTATTTCTTTTTCTGCTGTTGCATTGTCTGTGTATAAAAAAGCGTGCAACGGCATACCCACTATCTCCGCCTTATTTTCTTTCCCGAAAAGATATACACTCTGCAGGTTACAGTCTGTTATGATACCTGTTTTTTCATCGGCAATAAAAATAGCATCCAGCGAAGTATTGTAAATAGAATCAAGAAATTTCTGTTTGCTTTCCAGTACGTTTTCTTTAAGAAAAACATCTTTCATCATATTGTACGAGAAAAACCCTCCTACCACAAAAGAAATCAGCGCATTCACCGCCAGATTAATTACCTGTTCCTCGCCCTTTATATCCTGCAGAAAGCTTTCACGCGGGCAGTAAATAAAACTAATCATCAATGCAAGGAAGGTAAAAATATATACCAGCAGCAGGTCTTTGGGCTGTTCTTTTACACTCACAAAATTGGCTATTACCACAATGATGAAGTAGAAGAAATACGACCCTGAAGAAGTTCCTTCTACATAGTTCAGCAACAGCACCACGGTAATAATAAAAAGAAAAAAACTAAGCCGGGCCGTCCGCAGCTTACCACGCCTGATAAAGTATCCCAGCCCAATCATTGACACAGCACCGATGCTGGTGATGGCCAGGCTATACATCAGTCCTGAAGCCAGGTTAAAAATACTGGACAACAAAAAGACCAGGAAGATAGTAACCTGCAGCAGTTTAAGCCTGTTAATATACCGGAAGCCATCTTTATAGACCCCCACAATAAACCAGCCTGTCAACCGCTTAAAAAAACCGGCTGTATTGTTCTCTTTTTGAGTTTCTTTCATGCTGTGTGGTTGGTGTTATACTGGATTGACTGGTAAAATTATATGCCCTCTCTATGCTGCTGCCTTATTTTAACTACATATAACAACAGTGAACGAATACGATCTCCTGAATAGTGCATTAACAGGGCATTTAAATAAAGATTTTCATTAATACTTTCACCAATTAGATACAACTACTTATAAGCTTTTAAGGAGTAACGGCAGATAATATGCTATTGAGCGAAACAGTACGGAAGCAGTCTTCCGGCGGCAACTGTCTGCCGCCGAAATGCTGGAACAAGCGGCAGGGCCCTGCGATGGCAGTAAAGCTATATTGTATTCTACATACCGGAAAATACGGCCCGCGTATACACCGATAAGGTAACTTTGGACTTACCAACAGCCACTGCAAACATAAATAAGAAAACGATGAAAATTGGATTTATTGGTTTGGGCAGCCTGGGCACCCCTATTGCCCTGAATATAAAAGAAGCAGGCCATGATCTGTATGTCTACAACCGCACCGTGGCCAAAACCGCTCCCCTGCTCGCAAAGGGCGCAATAGTTTGTCCAGGCATAGAAGCGCTGGCAAAAGAATGCACCGTTGTTTTTTCCATTGTATCAGACGATGCAGCCATTAATGCCGTAACTGCTGCGCTGGTGGACCATCTTGCTGCCGGCAGTATTCATATTTCTATGAGTACCATTCTTCCGCAGACAGCAGCATCGCTGGCTGCCTTGCACGATAGCGCCAGTCAACATTATATAGCCGCCCCTGTTTTTGGCAGGCCGGAAGCAGCCATCGCCAAAAAATTAAACTTTGTAATATCCGGCGCAGCAGAACCGAAAACGCAAGCAGCGCTTTTGCTGAAAGATGCCGGTGCCATGGGTATTTTTGATTTTGGTGACAGCGTTGCCGCCGCCAATACAGTTAAACTCTGCGGCAATTTTCTGATTGGCGCCGCTATGGAAGCCATTGGAGAAAGCGCGGTACTGGCCCGCAGCAGTGGTGTGGACGCAGCACAAATGTGGGATATGTTTTCGCAAACCCTGTTTAATACACCGCTCTACCATAACTACAGCAAAATTATTTTACAGCAGCAGTTTGA
>JANPGT010000161.1:0-4499 GCA_031424135.1 Chitinophagaceae bacterium | reverse complement strand
AATACGGTATCCGACGACCTCTCGAATGCGGGTGCCTACCGGCTGATCAATCAGCCGAACTTCTCCGGTGCCTACGACATCAAGGAAGCATTTGGGGAAGTCCAGATTCCGGTTTTGAAGGATGTCTTCCTCGTTCAATCTTGCTTCGGGTATCAATATGGAGATATGCCGGCCAATCATCTCTTCAGCAGTATAATTAAACATTTTCCGCGCAGCATCATTCCAGCTTGTAATCCGTCCGTCGATGCTTTTGCTGATAATGGCATCGTCTGAAGATTGCACGATGGCCGCCAATCGCTGTATTTTTTCCTCATTTGCCTTTTCACCGGTGATATCACGCATGGTACCCAGCATTCTGATGGGTTGCCGGTGTTCATCAAAAATAACTTTGCCCTGGGTGCGTATCCAGTGAATGGATGTATCGGGGTGTACAATGCGCGATTCGTAATCGTAGACACCTGTTTCCAGCGCCACTTCAAAAGCTTTTTCAACAATCGGCTGCCGGTCGTCGGGATGTATCAATGAACGCATTTCGGCGTGCGTTAATACGGCATTCTCACTATACCCGAAAATAAGCGACAGCCGTGGAGAATAAATAATATCTCTTGTCTGCAGGTTTAGGTCCCAGGTAGCCAGGCCGGTGCCTTCAGCCGCCAGGCGCATGCGGGCTTCGGCGTCTTCCAGCTGCTGCCGATCTTCTACGCGGCGGGTAACATCGTATACAGTAATCATAATGCCTGAGATGCTGCCATCTCTTTCGTAAAGGGGAGAATATTCAAAATCCAGGTAAAATTTTTTCATGCCATCATCTCCCTGCACCCAGGCAATTGATTCGTTCTCACGATGTGCTACACCTTCTGATATTACTTTTTTCAGCAGGGCGGGGTATTTCTGATCAAATAGTTCCGGGAAAACTTCCAGTGCTTTTTTGCCAATAACTTCCCCAGGTTTTTTCCGCCATATATTATTGGTCATTGCCTCATTGGCTATTTCTATCACATAATCTGTGCCCCGCCAGATGGTCATCGCAATAGGGGAATGCATCACAAGGTTGCTGAATCTCTCCTCGCTTTCTTTCAGTGTAAATTTGTCTTTTACCTGTTGGGTTACTTCTAAGGCAACGGCCATTACACCGGTAATGGCACCATTACTGTCGCGCAGGGGCTGGTAGAGCAGGTTGAAAAAGGCGGTTTGTTGTTCACCAAAACGGTTAATGGGTACTTCAAATTCGTTGGCGTGGTAGGGTATGCCTGTACTGATGACGCTGTTGAGTAAGGGCTCTACTGTTTCCCTGACTTCCGGGATGGTGTCAAATATAGATTTACCTACAAACTCTTCTTCTTTTCTGTCTACCAGCTGCAGGTAACTTTCATTGGCCATTTCTACAATAAAAGAAGGGCCTTTCATGAGCACAATTCCCACGGGCGCCTGCATCACTGTATCGCGGAATTTTTTCTCACTTTTTTCTATCCGGATAAAAGCATTGTTTATTTCCTGTTCTGCCAGTCTTTGCAGGGTAATATCTGTATGGATGCCTACCCATTCCCTGATATCATTATTATGGTCAAAAACGGGTATTGCCCTTGCTGAAAAATATCCGTAGCTGCCATCTCTTTTTCTGACCCTGTGTTCAATAACATAGGTGGTCTTTGCGTGCACTGCATTTTGCCAGGTGAGAATAGAAGGTTGCCTGTCCTCCGGGTGTACTGCCCTGGCCCAGCCATATCCCTGGTATTCTTCATAGGTTTGGCCAGTCAGTGTTTCCCAACCCAACTGCTGGCCAATCATTTCACCGGCGGCGTTATTGGTCCATAATATACCATCAATGGCTTTTATAGCTGCTTCAAATCTTTTTTCGCTTTGTGTTATTTTATTTAAGGCTGTTAATGCAGCCGTCTCAGCATGGTATTGTTCGGTAATGTCCTGCAGTGTTCCATTCAGCCGCCATGCAATCTGCTTTTCATTAAATGATGCAATCCCTTTGGCGTAAACAAAACGCTCTTTTTTTGACACAGGATCTACGATGGCGAATTTGATGTCATAATGCCCGCCCGACGAATATTCCAGTGCCTGCCGGATGGCATTGGCTACCTTTTGCCGGTCTTTTTCAGCGATGGCTTTGAGCGCCAGTGCAAGCGCTGCTTCCTGCCGCTCAGGCAGGTTAAACCATTTTTTCAAACGGTCATTGGCGGAAAAATTACCGGTCAACGGGTTATAATCAAAAGTGCCCAACTGGGCGGCTTCTACCGCAAATTGAAGCTGTTCTTTGCTCTCTTCCAGCTGCCCCCGGTTGATTACAGCATCGGTGGTTTCATTACAGGTAACAAATACACCACCTACTTCACCCGATTCATCGGTGACGGGGCTATAACTGAAGGTCCAGTACACATCTTCTATACCGCCGTTCCTGTAGATAGGTATCAGCTGGTCTGTATGCCACGAGGCTTCTCCGCCAGCCAATACCTGTTCGATCAGGGGATGTATAATATGCCAGATCTCGGGCCAGGCTTCTACCCCAGTCATGCCTAAAATGCCGGGATGCTTGCCCTCATTGCCAAGACTTGGACGGTAAGCGTCATTGTAAAAGCAGGTTAAGGATTTCCCCCAGAAAAGAAACATGGGGAATTTTGAGTTGAGTAAGATGCCAAGGGTGGTCTTCAGGCTCTGCGGCCATGAATCAGTGGCGCCAAGAATGGTTGCACTCCAGTCTTTTTGACGGATAAGTGCCCCCATTTCGCCGCCGCCGGACAGAAAATTATGTTTTCCCGCAGTTATTCCCATGGTCATTTACAGCTGATTAAATAAATACTACCAACAACAAACCAACCCGCTTACCCAAACAGCCATTGCCGCTAAATAAAAGTTAAATAAAGAAAGGGTCCTGGCCTTGACCCACAGCACGGTCCGGAACCATGCCGTATAAATTCCCCCTGCAATTATAAGAAAGAAAAGACTCTTGCTTAAAAAATTTCTTTTATAAACAGGTGATAACAGGTAGGTTAGGCGTTTATCGTAGATTTCCTGCGTAGTAGTTGCTATGATTTACCGGATCCGCAGGTTATCTTTACCCCGTTGACGTTTCAAATCTTATTGTGCAGTAGCCGGTTTCACTGAAAAGCCTTATTGACCGTACCCCCGGATTCTTACTGCACTTTCTGCCAATATTCCTGTGTCTAATCTTTTCCTGCAATCCAATTCTTCAGGGTCGGCATTGTTTTACCTCAAAAATAAAAACAATGTTGAATTCAAAGCTTTCAAGGACTGTATGTTACAGCCTCTTTGTACTTTTTGTATGTATTCCTTTTGTCAGTTACCAGCATCCGCGCAATAGCGGGGCTTTGCCAGAAGACAGCATTGATGCTGCCTCCAGTACGGTTGTTGCTGCCAAAGTGCAGTTGAACCGGAATGCGGTAGCCTATGTACGCGATTATATCCAGAAAAATAATGAAACACTGGTAAGTGTAAAACAGCGCAGCAAGGCTACATTTAAGGCAATGGATATTGTATTTAAAAAATATGGGCTGCCGGTTGAATTAAAGTACCTGGCAGTAATAGAATCAGAATTAAAACCCAGCGCTGTTTCACGTGTTGGCGCAGCAGGCCCCTGGCAACTGATGCCCGAAACTGCGAAAATTCTGGGCCTGAAGGTGGGTGCCGCTAACGACGAACGCAAGCAGTTTGGTAAAAGCACCAAAGCAGCAGCGGTTTACCTGCGGGATTTGTATACAGAGTTTGGCGACTGGTTGCTGGTAATGGCTGCTTACAATTGCGGGCCAGGTCCTGTGTATACAGCTATCCGCAAATCAGGCAGTCATAATTTCTGGAGTCTGCAGGCTTATCTTCCGGAAGAAAGCAGGGAGCATGTGAAAAAATTTATTGCTACTCATTATTATTTTGAAGGGAATGGCAGCGCAACTACGCTTACAAAAGCTGAAAATATCAGGCACAACCAAATGTTATTGAAATTAGCAGCCGCAGAAATTGAACGTGCTGCTGTTAAGCAGGAAGTGGATCTTACGGGCGAAACGAAGCGTTTTGAACAGGCGGTTGCGCTGGGAAATTAAAAAAAGCATCCCAATCTTACTGTGGTGCAGGCGATAGGGGTTGAGTAGCCTGCCGGCTAGATTATAATTGGAAGCCCTCTGTTGATAATTGTTTGCTTTAAAATATTATGGACGGTTACAGATAAACGCTGCCCTGTTGCACTGCAACGGGGTAGTTTTTTTACACCAGCCCGTGAATCTGTGCATACTGCAGCAGCATAATGGTTTTGCCATCTTTTATAATACCTGTTTCCATCATTTGCAGCGCCCGGGGAAAGGGTAGTTCCAATACCTCAATATTTTCCTGCTCATGCGCTATTCCGCCGCCTTCGCTGATCTTCATCTCGCGCGTGTAGGCGGCCACAAAAAAATACAGTATCTCTGTTACGGAACCGGGCGACATGTACGCTTCATATACTTTTTTAACGTCGGTAATTTTGTAACCCGTTTCTTCTT
>JANPGT010000160.1:0-2061 GCA_031424135.1 Chitinophagaceae bacterium | reverse complement strand
TATTTTCCTGTAGTAGTCCTGTGCACCGGCATGGTTTATGAAAAGAAGGCCGATGAGAAAGAGGAGGATACATTTTTTCATTTGAAAGCGGTCGGTTTAGGTAGTTGTGTATTGATTGTGAAAGATGGGCAAACGTGGTTTGTGATAAGTTACTGTTTCTTTTTTTTAGTGTCTTTTTTGATGCCGGTGTTAAAGCCGTTTGCTGCGGCATCATCCTGCAAAATATCATCTTCATTTTTTGCATCGGTTTTCTTCACGGTACTTTTTGCTGGTTTTTTTATAATCAGCAGGCCTGCATCAGACTCGTCAGGCGGCAACACATCTGTATTATTTTTTGTTTTAGTAACTACTGCCGCTGTTTTCTTTTCAACAGCCGTACCGGCGGAAGCAGGGGATGGCGCAGGCAAGCTCGTCTTTTCTTTTATAACAGCCGGTAATTCCTTTGCAACAGGGTTGGTGCTGGATGTTTTATTTTCAGTAATACCTGAGGTTGCTGCAGGGACAGCTGCCGGTATTCTATCTGTTGCAATTGCAAAGTTTGTGCCGTTGGAAGTATCCCTTGGACTAGTAATTTGCGTCCATTGTTCAGCGTTGGTGGAGGTATCAATGGAGGCGTTCATCAGCTTCGCCAGCAGGCTTTTTACTTTTTGTGTGCTATCGTCTTTGATCAACTGATAATTGCTTACGCCCATTTCTGTAAACCATTTATCCCAGATTTTGGTCAGCAGGCTGTCTTCGGCTGCCCACCCCTGTTTAGGGGCTACCTGCAATACCACCACCTGCAGGTTAGCAGGCATTTTTTTTGACACCGGTAGTAGTCCATAATCTCCTTTGGCAAACTGGTCTTCCCAATCGGGGGTGTCTTTCAGTGCATTAATTATCTGCGTGCAGGAAGCAAAGCGGTTTTTTTGTGCAGGGCGCTCAGCAGTATTGTGCAGCCCCATATATCCATCGGTAAGGATAAACAACGTGTTCTTACCATTTTTATCCAGGTCACCGGTAAGGTGTTCATCAAAATAGTTCCAGATAGCGGCCCCGGTGTAAGTAGTACCTGTGGTACCTGATATAACGCCTTTGTAAATGTCCGGGAGTATAAAGTTCAGCGTCTCTTCCATTTTGCCGGCCGCCAATGCTTTTTTTGCCGGTTGCTCTGCGGCCAGATCAATATTGGCATACACCCAATTGGGAGCGCTGAGCAATTTTAGTTTGTCCCTGAGACTGTAGTAATGCTGGCTGGTATCTTTGGCGGTGAGCCTTGCCGTAAAAATGCCATAGATGGACTTCACCAGCTCAATATCTTTTGGTACCTGGGCTTCATTGTCAGACAAAATACGATCGCCTAAATCAAGCAGTACGATATAGTTATCCCTGGGCGGCTGTGATCCATCGTTGCCAGCATCTTTGGAAGAATCTGTGTTGCATTTGCACAAAAAAAGGCATCCAAACAGTAAAAAGTAACCGTAACGCCGCATGTGTAATTATTTAAATATAATTCCTGAAATTTCTTTTCAGTTTGGCACATAGGTATCAGAAGGTAATCGATTTTTCTTTCCAGGCTAAAAGATAATGGAGATTGCTTAGCCAAATATAAACAATGATGCAGCCTTAAGTTAATTAATATTGATATATATCCCAAAAATGGAATTACGCTCGGTTGGAGAACGAAAGTATATGCCTTAAAAACTTGTTAATCAAAATATTACGTAGTATTGAACGAACTGTAGGAATTCGTTAAACGGTTGGGCTACCGGTTCTTTCTAGTGGCAGTTTTTTTGATGCCGGTATTAAAGCCGTTGGCGGGGGTACCATCGTTCAGGATATCATCTTCGGACTTAGCTGCTTTTTTTTTTATAGGGGTATTAGCTTTTTTTTTACCGGTGAGTATTCCTGCATCAGACTCGTCGGGTACTTCGGGGTAGAACGCAATGCGCGCCGTGCTGGTAACGGTGGTAGCGGATTTTTTTATGGTGGGAAGGGCTGCCGCTGCCGGCGGAGTGGTTGGGGTGACTGTTTTTTCTTTTATCGGCAGATGATCCGCGTCCGGCATGATCATGCTGCTGT
>JANPGT010000159.1:0-1805 GCA_031424135.1 Chitinophagaceae bacterium | reverse complement strand
GGCCTGTAATTGATGTATAAAAATATAGGAAATACAAGCCGGATCGGCTACCGTTTATACAAGTTAATGAGCGCTGCCGGTTGCAGCCTGAACAGTTAAGAGCGGCTATACGGGGTTGACAAAATTTTCTTTTCTAGTCGGGTCAATCATGTAACTTTCGCTCAAATAATTTTTTATGGCAGACAAGGCAAAGTTTCTGGAAGCAATCAAAGCTGGCTATACATTTAAGGGAGAAGCGGCTAAAATTGGGGTAGCCATTCTTGATGGAGAAGTGGTAACTGGTGCCGATATCATGCTGCCATTAAAGACAATGAACCGCCATGGATTGATTGCCGGTGCTACCGGTACGGGGAAAACCAAGACACTGCAGGTAATGAGCGAATGCCTGAGCGATGCCAGTGTGCCTGTTTTGCTGATGGACATTAAAGGTGACTTAAGCGGTATAGCCGCCGCAGGAACCGTCAATGATAAAATTACCGACCGCTACCAGAAACTGGGCATCGCCTACCAACCCACAGCCTACCCTGTAGAGCTGCTGACGCTCAGCAACCAGAAAGGAGTGCGCTTAAGGGCTACCGTAAGCGAATTCGGTCCCATTCTGCTTAGTAAAATCCTTGATTTGAATGATACCCAGGAAGGCCTGGTAGCCATGATTTTTAAATATTGCGATGACAACAAACTGCCCCTGCTTGACCTCAAAGATTTTATTAAAGTATTGCAGTATATCAGCAACGAAGGAAAAGCGGAAATTGAAAAGTCGTATGGAAAAATAGCCACCACCAGCACCGGCACCATCCTGCGCAAAGTAATAGAGCTGCAACAGCAGGGCGCCGATGTTTTTTTTGGCGAAAAGAGTTTTGAAGTGGCCGACCTGATGCGCATTGGGGAAGATGGCAGGGGGATGATCTCCGTTCTGCGGGTCACAGATTTGCAGGATAAGCCCAAATTGTTTTCCACTTTTATGCTGCAGCTGCTGGCAGAATTATATGCCAGCTGCCCCGAGGAAGGCGACCTGGATAAACCCAAACTGGTAATGTTTATTGATGAAGCGCACCTGATTTTCCAGGAAGCCAGCGATGCGCTGCTGCAGCAGATTGAAACCATTGTAAAACTGATTCGTTCAAAAGGCGTGGGTATTTTCTTTTGTACCCAAAATCCAATGGATGTGCCCGCCAGTGTACTGGCACAATTGGGATTGAAAGTACAGCATGCGCTGAGGGCATTTACCGCCGCAGACCGGAAAGTAATTAAACAAACAGCAGAGAATTACCCTGAAACAGATTTTTATAAAACAGAGGATCTGATCACCCAGATGGGTATTGGCGAGGCATTGATCACTATGCTGAATGAAAAAGGCGTACCTACTCCGCTGGCGCATACCATGTTGCTGGCGCCGCGCAGCCGCATGGATATTTTAAGCGATGCAGAGATAGACGGCCTGGCAGGCAAGTCTAAAATTATCAATAAATATAACCAGGCGATAGACAGTGAAAGTGCTTATGAAATGCTGACCGAAAAACTGGAGGAAGCTGCCCAGAAAACCGAAGCAGAAAAGGAAGATAAAAAACCAGCCAAAGCCGAACCGGGCTTTTTTGATAATCCAATTGTAAAGCAGGTAGGCAGAACAGCAGCCAGTGTTATTACCAGGGGTTTACTGGGTGCCCTGGGGCTGGGTGGCAGAAGCAGCAAGCGTAAAAGCCTGTTTTAAGTGTGGCTGGTTGAGTTAGCCGGCGATTGAATTTCTGGTAACGTATTAAAATATCGGTGCTTCTTAGATAAATTTGTGAAGGCAGATCTGTAAACAG
>JANPGT010000158.1:0-2667 GCA_031424135.1 Chitinophagaceae bacterium | reverse complement strand
GCATGGAGACACAGCATTTCCCTGATTCGCCCAACCAGCCTTCGTTTCCATCCACCCTGCTAAAACCAGGCGAAAAATACCATACTGTTACGAAGTATAAATTGTCTTTACAATAAAAACCAACTAACAGCTAAAAGCTATCACCTAATAGCTTTTAGCTGTTAGTATAAACATATATTCATTTGACGCCCAAAGCCTTTCTCTTCGATCTCAACGGCACCATGATAGACGATATGGATTACCATGTAAAAGCGTGGTACGACATATTGAACAACGACCTGAAAGCCGGCCTCAGCTGGCCACAGGTAAAAGAGCAGATGTACGGTAAAAACAGTGAACTGCTGGACCGTGTATTTGGCAAAAACGTTTTTACCAGCGAAAAAGTCACTGAACTTTCTTTTGAAAAAGAAAGAAGGTACCAGCAAAGCTACCTGCCCCACCTGGCACTGCTGCCCGGGCTGCAACAGTTTATGGACAGGGCTGTGCAACAGGGAATAGCCATGGCCATTGGCTCGGCCGCCATCCCTTTTAATATTGATTTTGTGCTGGATAACCTGCAGTTACGCCAGTACTTCAGCACCATTGTAAGTGCAGACGACGTGGCCATCAGCAAACCGCATCCTGAAACCTACCTGAAAGCCGCTGAAATGTTGACTGTACCGCCCGTCGACTGCATCGTATTTGAAGATGCGCCCAAAGGCGTGGAAGCCGCACTGAACGCGGGTATGAAGGCGGTGGTGCTGACCACCATGCATGGGCAGAACGAATTTTCTGCCTACCCCAATATCCTGGCTTTTGTAAAAGACTATACAGACGGCGTGCTGGAAAGCCTGTTTGCCGGCCAGCCAGTTAAGTAACATCCGTTAACCCACCAATTGCCCGGAAAAAATAAATGTTCATATGACACTTATTTTGAAATAATTCCTATCTTGTTGCTTCAACAGCTTGCCACTTATAATTATGAAAGATGCTTTTGTAATAGGAGTAGACTACGGAACAGACTCAGTGCGTTCCGTGATTGTAAACGCCGGCAACGGTGAAGAACTGGTCTCAGCAGTGTTTTATTATCCGCGTTGGAGAGACGGTCTGTTCTGTAATGCGTCGGCCAACCAGTTTCGCCAGCACCCGTTGGATTATGTAGAAGGACTGGAACAAAGCATTAAAGAATGCCTGCAAAAAGCTGGCCCCACAGTAGCCGCCAATGTAAAAGGAATCGCCATTGATACTACGGGGTCAACCCCTGTAGCTGTAGATGCTTCCGGCACACCACTGGCTTTGCTGCCCGGTTTTGAAAACAATCCCCACGCTATGTTCGTACTGTGGAAAGACCACACAGCTGTAAAAGAAGCAGCGGAGCTGAACGAACACGCCACGAAATTCCCCATCAATTACCTGCAGTTTGTAGGAGGTATTTATTCCTCAGAATGGTTCTGGGCGAAATTGCTGCGCATACGCCGCACAGATGAAGCCGTAAGAAACGCTATGTATTCCTGGGTAGAGCATTGCGACTGGATACCGTTTTTATTAACCGGTGGCACCGATGTAAAGGCCATGAAAAGAGGGGTGTGCTCTGCAGGCCATAAGGCATTATGGGCAAAAGAATTTGGAGGACTTCCTCCCGATGATTTTTTTGCTTCCTGGGATGGTTTGCTGAAAGGCTTTACCAAAAACTTATTTACAGATACCTATACATCGGACCAGGCTGCCGGCAACATCTCAAAAGAATGGGCAACCCGGCTTGGATTGCCCGCAGATACGATCATTGGGGTAGGTGCTTTTGATGCACATATGGGCGCCGTTGGCGGACAAATAGAACCCTATCACCTGAGTAAGGTAATGGGCACTTCTACCTGCGATATGCTGGTGGCACCCATTGCCGAAGTGGGCGATAAACTCATCAAGGGCATCTGCGGACAGGTGCCCGGGTCTATTATACCCGGTATGATGGGCATGGAAGCGGGACAATCTGCCTTCGGCGACGCGTACGCCTGGTTTAGAAACCTGCTGGCCTGGCCACTGCAAAATATATTACCGCAAACCTCCCTGGTAGACAGCGCCACCGTAGCAGCGCTGCAAAAAGAGATTACTGATAAAACAATTGCCGCATTGAGTAAAAGCGCGGCTGCTTTACCGTTAGAAGAGAATGGTGAACTGGCTACCGACTGGATGAACGGCCGCCGTACGCCGGATGCCAACCAGCTGCTGAAAGGCGCTTTCACCGGGCTGAACCTGGGCAGCGATGCCCCCAGGATGTTCAGGGCATTGGTTGAAGCGACCTGCTTCGGCGCCAGGAAAATTGTTGACCGCTTCAATGACGAAGGCATTCCCGTTAAAGGATTGATTGGCCTGGGCGGCGTTGCAAAAAAATCACCCTTTATCATGCAGATGATGGCCGACACCATGGATATGCCTATACGTATTCATAAATCTGAACAGACCTGTGCACTGGGCGCGGCCATGTTTGCCGCCACTGCTGCCGGCCTGTACCCCAAAGTAGAAGATGCCATGCAGGTAATAGGGCAGGGTTTTGATGCAGAATATTTCCCTGATGCAAAAAATGCCGCTATCTATAAAAAGAGGTACGCTAAATATACAACGCTGGGTAATTTCATCGAAAAAAATACCAGCCTCTAAGCATGTGCAGGATGTGCAGTCACATTTTTGACT
>JANPGT010000157.1:0-10703 GCA_031424135.1 Chitinophagaceae bacterium | reverse complement strand
CCCGGGGTGAAACCCCGGGAGATTGTAAAGCGGTCGTTGAACCCTGCAGGGGTTCAACATTTGCCTGTAATATGAGGGATTAAGGAATAATTTACAGTATTCATACATAAAAAAACTGCCAGCACCGCTGGCAGTTTTTTTTATGTATAACTATCTGAACATTATGCTTTCAAATCAAGTTTAATCTGCAGTTCCCGGAATTGCTTTTCATCAATGGTACTGGGGGCATCCAGCATAACATCGCGGCCACTGTTGTTTTTGGGAAAGGCAATAAAATCCCGGATGGATTCACTGCCGCCCAAAATGGAGCAAAGGCGGTCAAAACCAAATGCAATACCACCATGCGGCGGTGCGCCATATTCAAAAGCACCCAGTAGAAATCCAAATTTGTGCAGCGATTCTTCTTCTGTCATACCCAAGGCGGCAAACATTTTCTCCTGCAGTTCACGCTGGAAAATACGGATGGAGCCACCCCCAATTTCGTTGCCATTCAATACCATATCGTAAGCATTGGCTTTGATATTTGCATAAGGGTGATTCAGGTACTCAGCCGCATTTTCAATGGCTGGATTATTATTGATCATTACCGATATATGGTCCGGCTTAGGAGACGTAAACGGATGGTGACGCGCTACCCAGCGGTTGTCTTCTTCTGCATATTCAAACAGAGGGAAATCCAGCACCCACAATAGTTTAAATTCATTGTCTTTGCGGAAACCCAGGCGTTTGCCCATTTCAAGCCGCAGCTCACTGATGGCTTTACGCGTTCTTTCTTCTGCACCCGCCAGTACCAAAATTAAATCACCGGCTTTGGCATTGCAGGCAGCGGCAATGGCTTTCAGTTTTTCTTCGTTGTAAAACTTATCTACGCTGCTCTTGTACGTACCATCCGGGTTGCATTTGATGTATACCAAACCTCTCATGCCTATCTGCGGACGTTTTACCCATTCAGTCAGTTCATCGGTTTGTTTGCGGGTATATTCGCTGCAACCCGGCGCGGCAATAGCTACTACAGTTTCTGCTTCATCAAAAACTTTGAAATCTGCAGCAGCCACCAATGCTTCGTTGCCCGCTTTGCCGGTAAACACCGAAGCAGGTTTTTTAATATTGCAAAGTTCCATGCCAAAGCGGATATCCGGTTTGTCGTTACCATATTTCCACATGGCATCTTCCCAGGTCATGCGCTCAATGGTATCACTGTAATCAATGTTTTTTACATCTTTGAAAATGCTTTTTACCAGGCCCTCAAACATTTGTAAAATGTCTTCCTGCTGCACAAAGCTCATTTCACAGTCAATCTGTGTAAACTCAGGCTGCCGGTCGGCACGCAGATCCTCGTCGCGGAAACATTTTACTACCTGGTAATAGCGGTCGTATCCACTTACCATCAGTAATTGTTTAAATGTTTGCGGGCTTTGGGGCAGGGCATAAAACTGGCCGGGGTTCATGCGGCTGGGTACAACAAAGTCGCGCGCACCTTCTGGTGTTGATTTTATCAGGAAAGGTGTTTCAATATCCATGAACTGGTTTTCATGCAGGTAGTTGCGGGCAGCACGGTTTACTGCGTAACGCAGTTCCAGGTTCTTTTTCACCGCGTTTCTTCTTAAATCCAGGAAACGGTATTTCATCCGCAGGTCGTCACCACCATCTGTATCATCCTGTATAGTAAAAGGGGGCGTGACCGATTTGTTGAGGATGGTAAATTCACTCACAATGATTTCTATATCACCAGTAGGAATATTCGCGTTTTTATTACTACGCTCATTTACTTTTCCTTTTGCCTGTATTACAAATTCCCTGCCCAGTGGTTGGGCGTCTAAAGCGGCATTGAGGCTTTCATTCAGCAGCAATTGGGTAATGCCATAACGGTCGCGCAGGTCAACAAAAGTAATGGCGCCAAATTTGCGCACGGTTTGTACCCAACCCGCCAGGGTTACTTCTTTGTTTGCATCTGTAATTCTCAGCTCGCCGCAGGTATGTGATCTGTACATGGTTTTGTTGATTTGTTGATCTGTTGTTTAGTTAACTGGCAGAAAAAAGGCCGGCGGGGCTTCATTTTGGATAGAAACCAATCATCCGATCTATTGGTCAACCAATTAACTTTTTAGAGCCGCAAAGGTAACAGAAACCAATAAGGAATCCATATTTTCGTTACTATCTAAAGCCCCTGCCCCAATGCCCGGAGATACCCTTGTAATTAACAATAAAAACGAATCCATAGCCCCGGCAGATACGCTGTATACCCGGCAACTGTTGGCCTTGCCCGGCAGGGTGCCGCCAGAGCAAGATGCGGGGCCGGAACTGGTGCTGGTTTGCCTGCTGATAATTGTAACACCCTTTGTCTATAAATGGGCATTAAAGAAAATCCGCAAAATGAAGGCGGTAAAGGCGGCGCTGGCCGATATGCAGTCAAATTTTGCGCAATACGACAACCTGCTTACCCAATACAATGGCTACTACCGCAGCCTGCCGCCAGAAATGCGGAGGCGCTTTGCAGAGCGGGTGGTTTGGTTTACCAGTACCAAATCTTTTAAATGCATAAATATTGAACCAGATGAAAAAATGCCCTGGCTCATCAGCGCGGCTTCCGTGCAAATCAGCTTTGGCCTCGATAATTACCTGCTCGATTTTTTTGATACTGTCTATATACTGCAGCGCAACTATAATTATGGGTTCTATCAAAAACCTTTTGAAGGACATGTGAATGCAGACGGCATTTACCTCAGCTGGGATAATTTCATAAAAGGGTTTGAAAATTATAATGATGGCGATAATGTGGGTATTCATGAAATGGCGCATGCACTGGCCTATGTGAATTTTATGGCGGGTGCCAACGATGGACAGGATGAAGCATTCATCCGCCGGTTTTATGCATTTTCAGATGTGGCCAGGCCTATTTTTAATGCTATGCAAAATGGCGAAATTAACCTGCTGAACAATTACGCCGCTACCAATTACAATGAATTCTGGGCCGTGGCGGTAGAAACATTTTTTGAAAAATCACTGCAGATGAAAATTGAAATGCCCCACCTGTACACGTCATTGTGCAGCCTGCTTAACCAGGATCCGCTGCTGCCGGGTAAGATATTGTATGATATCCAATCGTAGTGTAAAAAGCGGTTATGAATCCGGTCAGGCGGAGACGTCATACTGCGGACGCAGACCGGCAATAAAAATGCCACGGTGTTTCTCCGTGGCATGGTAACAATTCAATGGCACATATTATGCTGCTTTAATTTTTTGGGTCTTTGGCATCCTTTTTTTCATTCACCATTTCCATCAGTTTCAGTCCCAGCAATCCACTGATACCGCCTTCGGTACCATTGCCACCGCTGATTAAAATATCAGGTATCACTTTAATATGACTCTTGCCAATTTCTTCGGTTACCTTATAACGGGTAAAGTTATCGCCACCCATGGCTTTTACCTGCAGTTCGTAGGCCTCAGCGGTTGATTTACCAATGGCCATAATCTTTTCAGCCTCGGCCAAACCTGTTTTACTGATTCTTTCTGCGTCTGCAGAAGCGTTCAGTTTGGTAGATTCCGCCTGTGCGCCGGCGCGTGCTTTGGTAGCCGTGGCTTCCGCCTCCGCCCTTGTTCTTGTAGCGTTGGCTTCTGCTTCAACCTGTAAAATAATACTCTTGGCATCACCTTCACTTTTCTTAACGGTAGCATCGGCAGTGCGCTGTGCAATTTCTACACTCTGTTGTGCTTTTACAATCTCTTTCTGCATATCGGCGATGGCGGTTTCTTTTTCCACACCCTGCCTTTTTTCCTGCGCCATTCTTTGTGTTTCATAGGTTTTTTCTTCTTCCTGCGCAATCTTACGGTCGGTGAGTGTTTTCATCAATGCTTCCGGCGGAACGATATCACCTATCAAGGTATCCACGGCATTCACATTATAGTCATCCAGCACTGCTTTGATATGTTCTTTGGCGGCCGTTTGTCTTTCTTTACGGGTGCTTAAGAAACTGATCACGTCACTGTCCTGGGCCGAGTTACGGAAATAGTTACCAATAGTAGGTTCCAGCACCTGGCTTACCAGGTTGTTCATACTGCCGAATCTGGCAATTACTTTAGGCGCTTCATTGGCAGGTATGTGTATGATCTGGGCTACGTCAAGGTTAAACGGGAAACCGTCTTTGGAACGAACCGTAATCGTGGACAGGTTTTTATCAAGATTGTGTGATTCACTGCGGGCATTGGCCCAGTTCAGCACCAGGTTGGTAGTTGGTACCATTTCCATTTTCATGGTAAAGGTGTTGATAGGGTATTTACCCGGTCCCAATGGCTCCATCCACACACCACGAAATCCTTTTGTAACAATATTACCATGTTTAAATGTTTCGCCTGTTACGTCTACACCATCTTCACCGATGTATGAAATTACTACGCCTACATGTCCAATGGAAACATCGGTCATGGGTATTTCTTCGATCTGCACAGCCCAGGGATTGATATAGTAGGAACCGGCCAGCACTACCTGGGGCTGCAGACCACGGTTACCACCGTTTTTCATAAAGGTGTCAATGTCCTGGAAATTATTGTGGCCTGCAACCTGCTTACCGGCAATCTGGCCCTGCGTAATGGGTTCGCCGTCCATCGCGGTAACAATGCCCACCTTGTTTTCATGAATGATTAACTGGTCTGCAATGGTTACATCAAACAGCATGGTATTGATACGGTAAGAACCGGCGGTCATGAATGCGGTCTGACGTCCACGCTGGCCGCCATTATCAAGAAATTTCTGCGCGTCCTGGAAGTTGTCGCTTTCGACCTTGCGTCCAAGTATACGGCCGGTAGGAATTTCAGCGCCGTCTTTACTGAGCAGCAGTCCAATTTTTCCTTCGGGGATAACCATAAACGGTACCATGTCTACCCCATATTGCCAGGGCCACATGCTCCAGTACAAACCGGGGGCAAGGGTTTTTGCCTGGAAACCGGCTTCACCCCTGGTCGCAATAATGCGGCCATCGGGCAGCGAACGGTTGGCACCTACCAAAACGAATTTTTTGGTAACCAGTCCAATCCTGTTTTCCGGCACGATAACCATGCCGAAGAAAACACGCAGGATAGATTTATAAAGAATAAGGCAAAGCAGCACGATGAGTATCCACCACCAATTGGCAACTAAATAAGAAAGATTCATAAAAGGGGTTTTAATTGTGAAAGTAATTGTAATTGTACACATTGTCAATGCGCTTCGCAAATACCTTGCAGTAACAGGTGAAAGCAGGTGCACCCTGTGATTAATCTACTTACCTGGTTATTGTGGAGGAAGTTGCCGGAGCGGCTGAAAGAAGATGTAATGGTTACATTCGAAAGTCAGTTATTATTGACCACGTAAAGATATAACGGGGCTGGTGCACCCACTTAATCATTCAGGAAGAATGGAAAGGAATCTTTCATGATTGGTAGGCTTCGGCGCATGAGTGGTAATCGTATTTATACGTGTAATAGTGAACTTGCATCCTTGCTGCGAAAACAGCATTAAACGGAATACCGGTTTGGGCCATAAAGCGCAGGAGGCGGGGAAAAGGTGTGTAACGGATTGTTTATCAGTCTTTATTTTTGTTAATAGTAAGCAGTGCTACTTAGAAATCCGTTGCTTTGTTTGTGCAGACGGGAGGCCGTAAATATTATTTTAAAAACTCATGCCAATTGGCTTTTACTTTTCAAAAAAAGTTTCTATTTTGTTTGCTCATACTACACTATTTCCATTCTCCTCCAGAAAAACACCTCCCCCAATAACTTAATTCCATCTCTGGAAAGACCGTACTGATTACGCATCCATATACCGTGTTTAACCACAGCAGCGCCTGTTTTGTAACCACAAAATTGAAACTTATGGAAGTAGTGATTATTTGTGTACTGGTTTTTTCTACCGTTACCGTGTATAGTTTGATGCAGGACCAGATTGCGCGTTTCATGCAGGGCCTTCAATATAAAAAATTCTGCCAACAGGAAGATTATTACCGTAAAATAGTGACCGCCCACCTGGCGTATTTCAGGCGCCTGACCGAAAAGGAACAGCATCGTTTATTGTTCAGGACTTTCCTCATTCACCGTTCCAAAAAATTTCATTATGTGGGGATAGAGAAAAAGGAAGAGATGCCGGTGCTTATCAGTGCAGTGTCAGCGCAGCTTACCCTGGGACTGGAACGTTTTTCGCTGAATTATTTCCGCGATATTTTTGTGCTGCAGCATGATTATCATTATGGCTATTATTCATTGCCTTTTATGGGGCATGTAGACAATACCGGTATCTATTTAAGCTGGGATAATTTTCTGAAAGGCATTCACCGTGCAGATGAAAACAGCAATGTTGGATTGCACGAAATGGCCCATGCGCTTGCGTATGTAAATTTTGTAGTAAAATCTGAAGAAGACAAACATTTTAAAACAGAGTTTGCCAATTTTTCAAAGGTTGCCCGTCCTATCTTCCAGGACATGCAGCGGGGTAAAAAGAATTTCCTGGGCGATTATGCTGCTACCAATTACCACGAGTTCTGGGCAGTAAGTGTGGAAATGTTTTTTGAAAACCCCTTCCGCTTTAAATATGAACTGCCCGATCTCTACACCGCCATGGTGAAAGTGCTGAAGCAGGATCCTTATGAGCTGATTGTAAACGGAAAAATCAACAGAACGGCGTAGCAGGAAATTATTCCGGCAGTTTTATTCACCCGCATCGGCAGCTACTGTGTGCTCATTGTCTCTCTTCTTATACAACACCAGGTAATACCATGCCAGCACGGCCAGGCCCATGGAGAATGGAATGATGGATGCCTGGCGCAGCCCGTAGCCATGCCACAGGTTTTCATCCCATTGAAAAAATTCCCCAATCATCCAGGTGCAGTTGGCAGTTATCCAGAAATCTACCGCCAGGTTATGAAACAATTCACTTCTCGTGTGCCTTGTCTGCCAGGTAATCAGCAACGCGACAGTAAGCGTGGGAATAATCATAATGATGCCGGCAATACGCATATTCATGGCCCAGGACACATCTTTCAGCAACCATAAAAGTATATGCATGTTTTCTGTTCTCCTGAAATTGGCGGGGATGGAATATACTTTATTGCTCATGATGTTGCTGAAAGATTAAGCAGTTGAGAATTGAATTTCATTAAGTGTATCCTGACAAAAATATATATTAATGAAAAAGGAGGAGGATTTTTTTTAACCGTACAAAAGTCTGCACATAGATTGGGAATGGGTAAGGTTGCTGTTAGTGCCCGGATAAAAGGGATGATAAAAAAATCAGGCATTTTGAATGATCATTAATTTAGATCGCGAATGCTCCTGCGCCGCCAGGCATTTCAATAATAATGGTCTGCTATTTCCGCATGACGCATCAATTACCGGCTCAATACTCTCTTAAACCTTTTCACATCTGCATCGGGCATGAGGGGGGTATCATACAGCAAATGATCCACCAGTTGTTTCGCAAAAAATGGCGCCAGTGAGCATCCTTTGGTGCCCATGCCATTCAATATGCCAATTTTATTTTCATTGGGATGAAGCCCCACAAATGGCTTTCGCTCCAGGGTTGCCGGCCGAACGGCAGCCCAATGATCAATAATGGTAAAAGGCAGTTTGATGGTTTGCTTCAGCCAGTTTTGGGCAAACTGGTAAAAGCCGTTGGTAGGCTGGTCGTCGTCAAATTCCCATAAATAAGTAGAACCCAGCCAGAATGTATGGCCGCTCCACGGTACCAGGCTATAGCCCTTCTTTATAATATGCGTAGCAGGCAGCCCTGGAATTTCTACCAATACCACTTCACCTTTGTTAAGCCCGTAAGGAAGGTTGTTAAAAAATGGATTGCTGAAGCCTGCAATGCCATCACAGAAAATAATTTTATCGGCTACCAGGTCTTTGTAAACAACAGCCTCTTCTTTTGTCTCCAATTGCACACTGTCAAAAAACGCCTCTCTTAACCGCCCGCTGGTCAACAGTCTTTGCCGCTGGCTGCTGAGTAATGAACGTATGTCTACCAGGTATGCAGGCTGAATAATGCCATAGCCAAAATCATAATTGAAGTAAGACTGCCAGTCGTTTTCATCAGCCGGCAAAGACAGGAACTGTTTGTCTTTTTCAAAACGATCTATAAAAGCCAGCCGCATCTGCGGGGTACTGAAACAATCCACAATCGGCTTTTCAGCAATGCACTCAATGCCCAGCGCTTTTCCAAAACGGGTATAAGCTTCCCATGCATTGGGCATCAGGTCATCTATCATCCAGGTTTTTACAATTCTTCTTCCGGTAACCGGGTTGATAATGCCCGAGGCTGCTTTGGATGCAGTAAATGGTTTGCTTTCATCAATCACCATAAAAGACTTCCCCGCCTGTTCCAAATAATAGCTCAGCCAGGTACCGCATAAACCCTGGCCGACAATGATATAATTTAGTCCTGAGCCTGGCGAAGGGCGGGTTATTGATGTTTTTACATTATTTACTTCCATCTTTTTTAAAATTCGACAATCTTTTTAGTTCTTCAATATCATTCTTAATTAGTGCCTCTTTCTTTTTTCTTGACCATCCTTTAATTTATTTTTCCAAATCGCCAGCCGCTTTTGAAGTTGCTACTACTGTAAACCATAATAGCTTTACGGGCCTTCTTTTAAAAGTGTAACAGTTAGGGAAAACACCTGTCTCATGTTCCCATACACGTGTTTCTATATCATTGGTGAGGCCGGTATAGTAACTATCATCCTTGCATAATAAAATATACACTGCAAACATGTTACATTTTTAAAAGGTGGTAAATTTTACCCGCCCTTCGTCAAGCTCAGGGCTAATCTTCCACATTCACCCTTATTCCCTCACTATGACTGGTAAACTCAGGCGCATACATGCACTGAATACTGGTAACACCGTTGCTGAAATTACCGGCATGTGTAACAAACAGCGGGTACTCAAAAACGTAAGTGCCTTTGGGCAGCCAGTTAAAAAAGAAATTGGTGCTGGCATCTTTAGTACTTTCATAGTAACCCAGTCCGCCCTGCCATTTGTAGCCGCTTAATACATTCACCGGTTCCATACAGCTGGCCCGCATATCTTTCATGTGCACGTATTCCATATCCCGATCTGCCCGCAGTTCAATCCGCACTTTTATTTTATCGCCCACTTTTATGTACGCATTTTCTGCAATGGGTTCCAGCACGGGACCTTTATCTGTATTTTTCTCTACAAATAATTTTTTGTTGAGCTGCAGTGGGGTAGCAGCGGAAGTGATTTTATCCAGCTGTTCAAAATACTGCCAGTAAACGGCACCCCAGCCGGGCTGGCTGTTGGCCTTTCCCTGTGGACTGGCAATTTTTACAGAAATTTCACCCATGGCAGGTTTCACAAAAGGCCCGTCAATGCTTTGTTTGAAATAACCGGTACCGGCTTCGGCCCCGGCTGTTGCGGAAGAGATGGTTTTGTCTCCCAGCTTAATTTCCACTGCCGGCGTATTGCTCAGCCAATCGCTGCCCTGTAATAACAATGCGTAACAGGCTTCCGCAGTGGCCTTGGTGGTTTTCCAGTTCTGGGTCTGCTTTTGTTTCAGCAACCAGGTTTTTAAATCATTCACGGTTTTTGTGTCTTTGCCAATTTCGCTAAAAGCTTCTATCAATAAACTCTGGGTCTCTACCGGTGCCTGGTGCCAGTAATAACCGGCGTTAATGTCTTTCCAGTACATGCCCATTTCTTCATTTACAATGGCATTTTGTTTCAATGATTTCAGGATATCAGCGGCTGTTTTATAATCACCGCTGCGCGAAAGCGATAAAGCTATCATACCCTGCATATATTTGCTTTGGGGTAACCAAAACTGCTGGCTTTGTTTGCGATAGTAATTGATGGCGGCAAAGCTGGCACCCGGCATAGTCAGCTCATTATAGAAACTACGCATGTACAGGTATTGGATAGCGGTATACCCCAGGTTATTTTTAGACAGGTCTGCTTTGTGTTTCAGCAGGTAGTCATAGTCTTCTTTGATGCGCTGGTCGAGGTATTTTACGCCATTGCTGATAATGGCCGACCATTCTTTTTGCTGTGCTGCATTCAGCGCCTCCAGCTTTCTTAAATGACCAATGCCGGTTAAAATGTATTGAGTGATATATCGGTCGTCCGGGCCACCTTTGAACCATACAAAACCGCCGTTGCTGCTTTGCATTTGCTTCAATTTCTCCAATGAGCCCGCAAGTTCTTTGCTCATGCGCAGCATATCGAAGAGCAGGGCAATGTTTTTCTTTTGCTGTGTTTCATTTTTGGCTTCCATTACCCAGGGCGTCTCTTCCAGCAATACGGCTTTCAGTTCCGGGTTTTTCTGCAGGTTGGAAAGCAGGGCCGCAGTGTCGGTGGTTTTCCATTTTTCGAATACCGCTTTTAATCTGGGGGATGCATTGGCAATTTTTGTAGCCACTGCATTGGCATAATAACGGTTGAAGGTTTGTTCGGCGCATTCATACGGATACTCCATTAAATAGGGCAGGGCCTGCACCGCATACCAGGCAGGGTTGGTGGTAAATTCTACCGTAAGCGCATGCTGTTGCAGGGTTTCGCTGTTACCGCTTTGCAGTAGTTTTTCAAAACGGAAATTTTTAGCGGCATCGCCCCGCATGGGCAGGGGCATGCTTTCTGTTACCAGCATACTGTTGCTGAGCACAGGCACGGCGGCTTCTTCGCCATCACTGTTCTCACCTGCCTTTGCTATAAAGCGG
>JANPGT010000156.1:0-2929 GCA_031424135.1 Chitinophagaceae bacterium | reverse complement strand
GCTGGATACAAATTTCAGGGCCTACCAGTTTGAGAATGGCAGAAAAAGCCTTAGCGCGTTTTACACAGCAAAGGGACTGAAAACATTGGTAGTAGACAAAAATGGAAAAACCTACCTGCCTGCTGACTGGAAAAACAGCCGCACCTTCTGGAATGGCGAACAGGAGAACCTGCTGGTGTCTGATAACCAGACCCGGTTGTATACAGCTGCATCAACGGAAGAAAAAAAGACAATGACCTGGCTGGCCTGGGGAACAACATGAGCAAATATTCAATTATACTACCCGTACGCAACGGCGGCGATTATGTAAAGGAATGCGTACACAGCATTTTGCAGCAAACCCTGAATGATTTTAACCTGCTGGTACTGGACAATTGCAGTACAGACGGCACACTGCAATGGATAGAAGCATTGAAGGATGACCGGATAATATGCTATCCTGCTGCGGCACCACTTACCATAGAGGAAAACTGGGACAGGATTACTGGCTTGCAAAAAAACGAATTCATTACGCTGATTGGGCACGATGACCTGCTGCACCCGCATTACCTGCAAACCATGGATGGGCTGATTGCACAACATCCTGCTGCCAGTTTGTACCAGGCGCATTTTATATTCATTGATTCCAACGGAAAAGAAATACGACCCTGCCAGCCCATGGCGGAAGTGCAGCGGGCAGATGAATTCCTGGCCTGCCAGTTTACCCAAACGCTGGACAGTATGGGCACCGGTTATATGATGCGCAGCAAAGATTTTGATGTTGCGGGAGGTATGGGGCTGCGTTATCCAAAACTTATTTTTGCAGACTACGCCCTCTGGGTAAAATTAACCCTGCTTAATTACAAGGCCACCACGGCTACTACTGCTTTTTCTTACCGGCTGCAACAGCACAATGTTTCCAAACTTACTAACGGAGATGAATACCAGCAGGCTTTTGGTGAATATGCCCATTTCCTGGCGGGCTTACGCATGCAGCATACCGCTATTGCCGCTGTGCTGGATACATATGGAAAGCAAATGCTGCTGTATTTTTGTGAGAGTCTTTCGCACCGGTTGCTGAAGACGGATACCGCGGTGCGTAAAATCAGTGTACGGCAGTACATCAGTAAATGCCGCGGTTACGCAAAACTGTTAATACCGGGCCAGGCTTTTCATCCGTTGCGCCGCCCACGCATTTCGCTGGCGGTATTGCTTGACAATAAGCCGGGAATCTTTATTTTTAACGCTGTTAAAAAGCTGACCGGATAAATATCTTTGTATAAATAATGCTTTCATGAAAATTGCCATCAATTGCTGGGTTTTGCGGAACAAACAACTGGACGGCATAGGATATTTCACGGTGAATACCATTTCGCGGGTAATAAAAAACCACCCGGAAGTGGAGTTTATGATACTGTGCGACAAAAATTTCACCGAAGGATATTTCGATTTTCCCAATGCAAAAAAATATCCCGTGTTTCCTGCACTACGGCATCCTGTTCTGTATGTGTGGTGGCTGGAAGCGGTATTGCCCCGTTTTTTAAGAAAATACCGCCCGGATCTGCTGGTTTCTATGGAAGGCTTTTCCAGCCTGCTATCGGATACCAAACAAATGCCGGTGGTATATGATATTAATTTTGAACACCAGCCGCAGGATCTGGCACTGAAGAACAGGTTGTATTTCCGTTTTTTCTTCAAACGGTTTGTTAAAAAGGCCACACGTGTAGCCACTATCTCTGAATACAGCAAGAAGGATATTGCTTCTTTTTACAAGATTGATCCGGCGAAAATCGATAACGTCTCCTGTGGTATCAATGGCAATTTTGATCCGCTGACGGCAGCTGAAAAAACGGCCACCAGGGAAAAATTCAGTGGCGGCAAACCCTACTTCTTTTTTGTAGGTTCCATGCATCCGCGAAAAAATATAAAAAGACTGATTGAGGCATATACATTGTTCCGCAGCCAGACTGGTGCAGACATACAACTGCTGCTGGCGGGCGCTATCTGGTGGAGCAAATCGACCATTGAAGAAGCGTATAACAGCAGTCCCTATAAAGACGATATTATTTTTACCGGACGTTTATCTGAAGAAGACCTGAAAAAAGTACTGGGCAGTGCGCTGGCACTTAGTTTTGTGCCCATTTTTGAAGGATTTGGTTTGCCCATAGTAGAAGCTTTCCAAAGTGAAGTGCCGGTCATCTGTTCCAATACCACTTCTATGCCCGAGGTGGCGGGTGATGCGGCCATCCTGGTGGATCCTTTTAAGATAGAGAGCATCGTTGAAGGCATGAAGAAAATGTATGAGGAGGAGCCGTTGCGTGTACGGCTTGTTGAGCTTGGCAGGATGCAGAAAAATAAATTTACCTGGGATAATACCGCGTTGCTGTTTTGGGAGGCTATTGTGAGGGCAGTGAAGGCGTGAGGCGTGAGGCGTGAGGCGTGAGAATATTTTGGAAACGCAAAGTATGTTTTTTTTGATTTTTCAATATTTATTCCCAAGCCTGGATATCATTTCTAGTGGTAATTCAAGAGCTTGGTTAATGCGCGATGGGCTTCACCCAACGCTGGTATATGCCAGCCTTTCAGGCCTGTTTGGATAGCCCTGAAAGGGCGTAATATGAATAGCCCCGGGTGAAACCCGGGGAAAACGTGACAAAAGGTTTTACAACCCCAGATGGGGTTGAATAGCCCCGCAAATGGTTGGACGTTGAATAACGGCAAAGGATGGCGTAGCATAAGCTGCTCCACAGTTTACTTTACACTCCCTTTATACTCCCCTCATTGCAGCACAAAATTTACTTTTCACAACTCATAATGACCTTGAAAAGAAAATAAAAGTGTTTTAACAACTCCTAATGCCCAATTCGCAACACGAAATTTACTATTCGCAACTCAGAATGGCCATTGCACAACTCAACATTTACCATTTCCAACTCATAATGGTCATTGC
>JANPGT010000155.1:0-5334 GCA_031424135.1 Chitinophagaceae bacterium | reverse complement strand
CGGCTATATGGGCTTTGCTATAAAGGACCTTTCAGCAGCACCAGCGAATCTGTATTCCAGAAATATATCCTGTCCACATTTCTGAATGCGACACTTACTGAGTCATTGATGCCTGTTTCGCTTCTGACTCTTGCGTTTATGATGTTTTGATATATCCGTACAGAAGGATAAACATACAGGCCATCGTTCCGGCGAACCGGTTGTATTTGCCCCGATTCATTCTCCCCATGCCCGGTAGAAATATAATTAATGGCCCTTACCCCTGCAGTATCTATCCCGTTTATCAGCAAAGCCTCAGTAAAGCCGCTACGGATGACCTGCGCACCATGGTATTCCTCGGGTATATTCAGCAGGTAAATATTGGTGCCCCGGTGCTGTATTGTACGTACTGTGTTAATGATTCCCGTTGCAATATTGCCCGCCCTCTTCCATGTAAATACGCTTTGAAAAAAAAAGAATAAGAAATACAGCGCAACAGAAAAACCTGCTGCTAACTGCCACTTTTTTTGTGGCAGTAATAAAACCAGGTAAGCTACCCATATGCAGAGAAAAAAAGAAGAAAAATAGAAAATCCTGTCTCCTTCATATGTTCTGGTACTGATACCAAAAACGAGCGGCATAAAGAATGAGACAAGGGTGATGCTGCTTGTCGTACTGAAATTGGCAAACACGCCTTTTTTTCGCTTGTATATCACCGCCGCTACAAATACGATACTTGCAGCCAGCAACAGCGTACAAATAACCAGCACCAGGGAGGATTGAGACGGAGGTAATAAAATTCTTCCGGCTGTTTTAAAAAATTTTATTGCATATTCACCCGGCGAAGAAAAAACGGCACTTCCGTACCCCCCCCATATTACACCTGCTACCAGCCATCTTACAACTATGTTAAGGGCCAGGGTAATCGTATATGCAACAGCCGGCAATATAAGTTTCTTTATGGATTTATCCCTGCTGTACAAGAACAGCAGAATAATACAGGGCAGCGGAATAATCGCTTCGTAACCGCATAACCCGGTAAAATAAAAAAAACAGGAAAGGACGTATTTTTTCCGGCTGCAGGGTGCCGAAAAAACTACCAGTAATGAAAGATATCCGAAAAAAGCGGACAACACTATTCCTCTACCCACCGCCCAGATCACCGCTTCATTATGAAACGGATAGATAATAAAAAAAAAGGCTGCAAGCCAGGAAAACAATGTCCGGTTTCTTCCGCTTACCAGAGCGCTGACCATGCAGAATCTAAACAGCAGGAATGCGCAGCTGGCGTGCAAAATTACGTTGGTAACATTATAATATAAAGGATTGAAGCCGCCTGCCAGATAGGTGCCATACAGGCTGATATCAGATAAGGGCCTGAAGAAATTCCGGATAAAAAAAATCTTTTGCCAGGCTATCCTGTGTAATACAACAAAGTCATCCGAAGCAAAGTTCTTATCAAGGACAGGCAAAAATAAAATCAACGAAATTGTAAGAAAACAAAAGTAAACCAGCAGATTTTTCTTGAATCCATCTTTTCCCGGAACAATAAGCTCTTTATTCAAATTTCAGTTATTTAGATTACCACATATTTTCCATATCTTCTTTTTTAAAAATATGATCTCTTGTCGTAAAAAAAGAAGCGCCGCCGGGCTTTAATTTTACAGCAGACCTTCCCAATTTCCCGGTTATAAAGCCAAGCGGTATAACAATTAGAACAAAGATTAAGGTAAGTACTATCCTGCCGGTTACAAAACCCAGGCCTTCGGCCAGCTTCATCCATAGCCAGTGTATGTTTTTTGCAGCTGCCGGTACAAACAGCCCGGCTGCTCCTGTAATGAATGCAGCACCCAGCAACCAGGATATCCGGTACTTCCAGTAAGCAACCAGCATTGCAAGTACCAGCACCAGTATTGTTTCAAGCTCTTTATAAAGTTGGGTTTTCTTCATCAGAACAGGGTATAAATAAACGGTGCCAGGGCTGAACTTCCGCCCAGAACAATCAGCAGTCCCAGAATAATCAACACAATAATAAGTGGGGCCAGCCACCACTTTTTCCTGGCTTTTAAATAATTCCAGAGGTCTTTTAAAAAATCCATATCAGCGCTTTTGATATTGTGGTAATGCTTTTAAAAGGTACTGGTTTAAATCCTTATAAATAATTTCTGCCACTTTTTGCGCCCCGGCATTGGTAAAATGCACCATATCATAGAAATACAAAGTATCCTTGGGCAGCTGCCCGGCCAGGTCTATACAATGTAACTTTTTTTCCTGTGCCGTCTGCCTCGTTACCTCATTGTACAGGGCCAGCTTTTTCCATAGAAGCTGGCCATTTTCATTTGGATGGCATTCATGAAAATCAAGGTACGGGCTCCCTCCTTTCCGCGTGCCGTCACCAAAAACCAGTGGCTGGGTTATAAACACCGGCAAAATATCATTTTTTTGACAAAGTACCGCCATATCATTTAACCGGTTTTTGAAAGCCGCCAATATCGCCTCCTGCTTCAGAAGCGCCGAATCAATATATTGCTGCGTGAGAAAAACAGTTTTGAAGTTTGTGAAATCCCAGGCCGGATTACCTCTAAAAATATTCATGGGGTATAAACTCCTTTTCACATCCAGGAAAAAATTAACTGTCTCAGAGTTATTTTCCAGCCAGCGCCTGGCCATGCCGGCCCTTGTAAGGGCAGTATCCGCGGAACCTGCATCATTCCTGTCTATATCATTTGCTCCCACTAAAAAAAGTATAACTCTGGGTTTAAAATGAAGCACTGGCAAATAATGGTACAGGAAATTGACATTGCCGTAAGCAGAGTGCCCGTCCAGTCCGGCATTATTTATCCACGCAGCCGGAAACTGTTCCTGTAATTTTTTTCCGAGAATGTCTGTCCATGTTTTTCCTTCCGTTAAATAAGTGCAGGCAGTAGTGCTTCCGCCAACCGTAAGCAGGGTAAGCTGGCTGTCAATATAGCCTGAAGGATTTTCTCCACGAAAACCTATGCTGTTGCGGGCGTTGACAACAACCGGATCCAACCGTGGATTATTACTGTTTTTTAAATGATAGACTACATTTGTACTTAGCTTCCATTGATTTCCCATTATTTTCCGCTGGAAAGGGTAGTAAAAACGCAGTATAATCTCCATGGCTAAAACGGTAACTGCCGCGAGATAAAACAGATATAAAAATCGCCTGAGGTATTTTTTGTTTTGTAAGTACATACAGTCCTTCTGCTATTTTAAATCAATCCGGCATTATAGTCAGCATAATAAAACCCGCAACTGCCCGCACATTAATCAGGTTCTGCAGCAATTTGCCAATCAGCTTTTTCTTCCCATGCAGGTTGTCTGGTTTTATCAAAAATTACATTGCCCATAATGAGGTAATCCATCTCTGTACGCATAAAACACCGGTAGGCATCCCGGGGTGAATTAACTACGGGTTCTCCCCGTATATTAAAACTGGTATTTACCAGTACCGGGCAATCAGTCAAGTCCTTAAAGGCCTGCAGCAATTGCCAGAACACCGGGTTGGTAGTTTTATGCACTGTCTGCACACGGGCAGTATAATCTATATGGGTAATCGCCGGCAAACTGCTTCTGCGAAACGAAAGTTTATCGTGCATGCTCCAGCTTCCGTATCCGTCCGGCAATGGTTCGCACAACGCTTTTTTTAATGGCTTTGCAAAAAGCATATATGGAGAAGACTGGTGCAGAAGGAAAAAAGCATCCGCCTCTTCGGCCAGCACTGCGGGTGCAAAAGGACGGAATCCCTCCCGGTACTTTATTTTCAGGTTGAGCTTCTGCTGCATGGCAGGGTTCCGTGCATCTGCCAGGATACTCCGGGCACCCAATGCCCTTGGACCAAACTCCATCCTTCCCTGGAACCATCCTACTACATTTCCTTCAGCAATCATTTTTGCAGCAATAGCACAGGTTTCGGCTGTACCAGGCGCATCATTGTATACCGCGTTGAATTGTTTTACCGCTGTTCTGACTTCACTATCTGTGTATGCAGGTCCCAGATAAGAACCCTGCATTGCATCCTGCTCACCGCTAAGTGTGCGTGGACAGTTAAAATAGATATAATGTGCGGCCAACGCAGCGCCCAGTGCTCCGCCTGCATCTCCTGCTGCAGGCTGAATAAATATCCTGTTAAAGATGCCAGCCTCCTCCAATTTGCCATTGGCAACACAGTTAAGGGCAACACCACCCGCCATGCAAAGGTTCTTGCTGCCTGTGAGCCTTTGCGCTTCTTTCGCCATTTTTATAACAATGTCTTCTGTTACAGTCTGGATAGCCAGGGCAAGGTCACAGTATTGCTGTTCCATTGCGGCCCCTGGTATACGTCGCGGAATACCAAACAAATCTTTCCATGCACTATCCGGCACCATCCGCAAACCAGTTGCGTATGTGAAGTACTGCTGGTGCAAAAAGATGGAGCCATCGTCCCTGACAGTTACCAGCTTTGACTTTATTATCTGAATGTAACGCTGATAGTCATCTGAGGATTTATTGCCATAAGGTGCAAGCCCCATGAGCTTATACTCTCCGCTGTTTACCTTAAATCCGCAGTAATATGTGAATGAAGAATACAATAGCCCCAGTGAATGCGGGAAGTCCAGTTCTTTAATAATGCTGATGGAGTTACCCTGCCCTTTACATATAGAAGCTGTTGCCCACTCCCCTGCACCATCTATGGTTAGTATTGCAGACTCCTCAAATGCAGATGGATAGAATGCACTGGCAGCATGCGACAGGTGGTGATCCGGAAAAAATAATTTTGTTTTCTTTTTATCAAAGTCCCCTACTTCCCCAAGCGCATCGAGGATGATTTTTTTAAGAAATAATTTATCCTTTATCCAAACCGGCATTGATTGAATAAAGGAAGCAAGTCCCTTTGGCGCAAAAGCATAATATGTCTCCAGTAAACGTTCAAATTTCAGAAAGGGCTTTTCATAAAAAACCACAGCGTCTATATCCCGCATACTGTAACCTCCATATTGCAGGCAAAACCGCACAGCATTGCCGGGAAATGAAGGGTCATGCTTTTTCCTGGTGAACCATTCTTCCTGCGCCGCGGCTATGATTTTACCGTCGCAAAGCAATGCTGCAGCAGCATCGTGATAAAATGCAGATATACCAAGTATTTTCATTAAGACTAAATTAGTTTTTTTATTCAGGTCATTTTCATAACACGAAATGATATGCGTAGCAGGAACCAGTCTCAGCTGGGGTACCCTGTATTTAGTGCCTGTTACGAATATCATTTTTGTTTAGAAAATGACCTGAATAAAAAAGCTAATTTAGTCTTAATGAAAATACTTGGTATTTCTGCATTTTATCATGATGCTGCCG